>DATFVD010000084.1:0-3930 GCA_035260505.1 Terriglobales bacterium | reverse complement strand
TTCTCCTTCGGCTTCCTTCAAAACCCTGATTTTCTGTTCCTCGCTAAACCGACTTTGCTTCATTTCGTTCTGCCTTTCTTCTTCGCGCAGAACTCTACTTTTGCTACGTCCAGTTTTTGGGGGTCAGGTCACTCCGCCGGCGCCAACGTTGGACCAACTGGCCGAACCGGATGCCGTGATCATCTCGCTCGTGGGTTTGCCGACGGCATTATCCAGGTTGACGGGCAGCAGAGAGTTAAGTCATTCCTCGGGTATTGTTGCAAGTTTGGAGTCTTGACCTGATAAGCTGGGCCGATGTTCCTCCTTGGACTCGCGCTAATTTCAGCAAGCGCTCTTGTTAGCCGGCAGCCTGAGAAATCCCGAATTAATTGGCCACTTCTTCATCCGTTCAGCTTGAAGGAGAACGGAATGAGGGGACAGGTCAATAATCGATGTAGCATAGGTTATTATTACAGTCACGAAGCAGGTCGGACAGATGATCTAATATGGGCCAGTAAAAACATTCGTGTCACCAGGGGCAAAGTAGACGTGGCAGTCAGGCAGCAACGGCATCTTGTTCGATCGCCAACCTTTGGCTCATGTCGGAGCCGAAAAATCCCGTAGGGAGTCACGCGAGCGTAGATGAGCGGCGTCAGTGCACGCAGATCATCTGGCAGCATGCGTTGCGTCCAATCGGGCTCGGTCAGGACACGCTGGATCATCAGGGTGTTGATGTAGACGAGGCAGATCTGCAGCAGGTGAAGCGCCAGCATGGTGAGTTCTTGGTTCTCCAGGTCGTTGGTAGCGATCTCACCGCCTTTGCCGTAGAGGATGAAGCTGTTGGCTCCGTTCCATGTCTCGATGACGTTGAGGCCTTCTTGGATTTCGCGGCGCAGCGCTTCGGAGTGTAGGTACCGACACAGAAAGATCGTTTTGATCGCCTTGCCCAACTCCGCAAAAGCTAGGTAAGTGGGATGTTTGAGGTTGTTGCGAGTGAAGCGTTTCAAAATCGCCTCCGTCTCCGCTGTGCCCAAGCGTAAGGCGGTGGCATACTTGATCATCTGATCATATTGCTGCCGGATTAGTTGCCAATCGATGGGGCGGGTCAACACGGCTTGGAGGTTGGGATACGCTTCAGGCTGGCCGGCCTCGGCCCGATACAGCTTCTGGGCATGGATAGCTTTGAGCCTTGGCAAAAGCTGAAAGCCGAGCAGGCGGCAGAAGGCGAAAGCCACCTCGCTTTGTCCGTGCGAATCGACGTAGTTTTTCTCGACCTCCATCTCTGTATCATGGCGTAGCAAGCCTTCGATCATGGCCGCGACTTCGGACGAGGAACAGGTTTTCAACTGGGAGTAGATGCAGGCCGCGTGCTTCTCGACATGCCAGTAAATCATGATGCCTTTACCGCCGTAGCGCACGTGCCACTCCGTCATGAGGTTTTGATCCCAGGAGCCGAACTTTTTGGAGTCCGAAGCGCAGGCCGTCGTCGCCTCGCCCCAGATATGAGGCAGGCGGACCCGAAACACCCCATTGACAACCTTGGCGATGGCTTCGCGGAACGGCTCTTTGCGGATGAAACGTCGGCGCACATAGACTAAATCGGGGTAGCTTTCGGCCCCCGCGCCGCTGCTTACGCGCTTCAGTCCGGTGTTCGTGCCCAGCCCGTACAAGCACAGTAAGAGGCGCTTCTGCAACGTCGCCGGATCCAGAGACTCGCGTCCGGTTGCGCTCTTGAATGCCTTGCTGAAGTCGGTACGCAAGTCGGTCTCTTTGAGCATGTCAAGGAGGCTGGTCATCGGCCAGCGCTTGAGGATCTGTCTTTTAAGCTCCGATAGATTGACCGGTTCAGGCTGCGCGTTCAGGGGCGAGAGCGCGATCCAGCCGTGACGCTTTTGCAGGATCTTGACGTGTGGATTTTTCGGCAGACTGCAATCCAGCAGGGTGAGCGCTTCGTTCATTTCCCGTTGCACACCGCCAAGGAAGCTCTCGACGTCTAGTGGAAGGTTGAGCGCGGCATAGTATTGCTCACGCTGGACCTCGAAATCTGTCGGCAAATCCTCGTCCGGGTTGCGATAACGGTTGGCGCCGACCACCCAGATCTCTTTACAGCGCAGGCGCTCGCGCAGGACTTGCAGCACGCAAAGCTCGTATTTGAGCCGATCCACGCGCAAATGCCCTTGCTTATCCGGCATGAGAATGAGCTCGCGCCACCCGCTGCTCACGACTCCCTCCAGGGGGACCTCTTCCGGGTCATAAAACCTCGGGGCGTGCTCTACGGTTTGTTTAATGAAGTCGAGGGCACGGATCACGGGTTGGTGCATCTGGTTGTTGGAACGAAACTCCAGCGCCTGCAACAAGGCCGGGATCGCCCGCCTGTAGTGGTGGCTGTAGGAGGCGCGCATCACCGTGGAGACGTGCTGGCGATAGGCCGGGCCGGTGCTCTTAAGCTCCTTCACCAAGTCGGCGAGGGTCTGCTCATCGACCACGGGAAAAAGCACTTCGCGGATGATCCCATCGGGGTTAGCGAGTGCCGTCTCGGCCAGCCGACACAATAAGGTGTTTTTACCGCTCACCTGTTTCAACGTGCCGATGAGTTCGCGTTCGACGCGCCGCTCGGCCGTCGCGCCGATGCGGTGGATGATCTGAATCAGCGACTCGATCAAGTCATCGGTGATCTCCTGTGCCCGCAGCCAGCAGTAAGCAGCGATCAGGCTGTAGCGCAATGACGCGGGATGGCGGCGGATCTCGTAAGCGTTCTCCACGGCGGCGCGTTGCCGATACCGCTGCAACAGTCGCGGAGCAACGTGACGAAAGAGGTCCTGTGGAAGGTTAAGCTGTCGGAGCTGTTGCAGCTTGCTAATCACCGCGAGTGCGTTATCAAGGCCCACCCGCCCCGGATCCGTTTTTAGTTGCTGAAGGGGCGAGTGCTCCGGTTCCGCCGTTTCGCCACCTTCTGCCGCTGCACTTAGCAAGGTTTCCAGCCGTCCTAATGTCGCCGGTGGCAACCGGCCTGCCGTCTCGGTGCAAAAGCGTTCCTCGAACGCACTGGATGCCGATGCGAGAATACGCTCTAAGCGATCCGGTGTCGGCGGCTCGATCCCCAGATCATGTAAGCGTTGATAGGCCGCCGCATTGACGTGTTCATCAGGATGGCCTTGCGGCAGGACGTGCTCAGATAACCAGACGGCCAACTCCTCGGCATCTTGCACCGTCGGCTCGCGAAAGCCGAGGAAGGCACGGATCTGTGCGCGGTGGTACTTTACGGCGCGCCCTTCCCAGTCATAGCGTGAGAACTCCTCTGCCGCGACGCCTACCTGCCCGGCGATGCAGGCGACGGCAGTCGTCGGCACTTCCTGCATCGAGAAAGGAAAGCGGGCAGCATTCTGAAAGAATTTCAGCAGCACGGCGAAGCCGAGGCGAGTGGGACCGGTCTTATTGGCCAACAGCGCCGCCTCGGAAGGCAGAAGGGTCCAGTCGGGGAACTCCAGGTCGGTCCATTCGCGTTTCATGCGATCGATCGCTCCTATTCACGAGAGGTAAGATGGTCGTTGTCAGCCGTAGGATAGCATTTCGCACAATAGCTGGAAGATGAAGCACGACAGCGCTCAAAGGCGGGCCGAGGTGAAAAAACGCACTGAAACCGAGGCAACTCCTACCTGGTCACGAGTCTCACCAACTTGGCGGAACTTTACCGTGCTCAATGTCAATACGCCAAGGTATCAAGTCTATTCTAGCACGGCGTGACGTTTGAGCGTTCCAAACTCCTCAGTTCTACTTTGCCCCTGGTGACACGAATGTTTTTACTGGGCCTGACTGCTTGCTTTAATTGGTTTCACCGCCACCGATCAGATCTAATACTTGCAAAATAAACAAACGACTGGTCATATTTTTAGAAATGCCTAGACCAGCCAATCCAGAAGTTCGGCACCGTCTGATAGAGGCGGGCAGGAG
>DATFVD010000083.1:0-3223 GCA_035260505.1 Terriglobales bacterium | reverse complement strand
TTTGAACTGCTCTTCGCCAAGCACGGGATTCTTGAAGAACGATCCGGCGCTGCGGCAATCGTCGTCTCCGGGGACAATCAGCATACCCTTACTCCGCCGTATTTCGCGCACCGCCTCGCGGGTTTCGCCGAGCGATGGCGGTGTCTTCTTTTCAGCAAAGTGTTTTTGCAAATCGGCATACGTCAGACTCGGAGCGAGGCCCCGCTTCAACCCGAAGTTCACCCGTAAGATAATGTACCGTCCACGTTGCGTGGTATTAAAGATGCTGGTGCGATAACGGAATCCGCAGGCCGGTTTGGGCAACAGTACAATGCGGTCTTCTTTCAGGTCCAGCGCCCGCACCGATTCGATCGTATCGGAGACCTCCTGCCCATAGGCGCCAACATTTTGCACGGGCGTGCCCCCGACGCTGCCTGGAATGCCGCTGAGACACTCGACTCCCGCGCAATTCTGCACCACTGCCTGGGCGACAAAGTCATCCCAGTTGACGCCCGCGCCCACGCTGAAGAGCACAGCATTACCCGGGGCGTCCGTGGGATTTGGAGTGGTGATTCCTCCGATTGCGATTCGCAGCACCAGTCCCGGCCAACCCGAATCGGCCACCACCAGATTGCTTCCCCTGCCCAGGACAAACAGCGGTAGTCCGCGGGTTTTCGCGAACTGCACTGCCTCTCGAACCTCGTTTTCTCGCCTTAGTTCCGCGAAGTAGCGTGCCGATCCGCCCACTTGCAAGGTGGTGAGTGGCGCCAGCGGAACGTTTTCCTGAATCGTCATGAGGCGAAATTGCTCTATAGTTAGTAGAGCATCTCATGTCTGCTGTGCGACGGCATATTGAGAACACAGTTACGTTTCGAATTGCTGCTGCGAAATAGCACTATTAAAGCTGTACT
Source organism: Terriglobales bacterium (assembly GCA_035260505.1). Lineage (GTDB taxonomy): Bacteria > Acidobacteriota > Terriglobia > Terriglobales > Acidobacteriaceae > Acidiflorens. Next base: position 2,333 of record DATFVD010000083.1, on the reverse strand, counting down.
TTAAATGACAGGAGAACCTATGTACCCCGAAATTATGGTCATCCCGATGCGTGAAGAACTGACGCGTCTGGGAATTGAAGAGTTACGCAGTGCCGCCGATGTTGACCGCTTTGTGCAGACAGAACCCGGCACAACCATGTTGGTCGTGAATTCCATCTGCGGATGCGCTGCCGGCCGCATGCGCCCGGCTGTGCGCCTGGCGTTGCAGAATGCGACCAAGCCCGGCAAGATCGCAACCGTATTTGCCGGACAGGACAGAGAGGCAACCGACCGCGCCCGTTCCTATTTCACTGGATATCCGCCGTCGTCGCCCTCCATCGCCATTCTGCGCGACGGCAAACCGATTTACATGATGCACCGCCATCAGATCGAGACGCGCGATGCCGCCGCCATCGCTGCCGACCTGAAGGCCGCGTTTGAGCAACACTGCGCCGCTCCCGCAGCGCACTAACTCGGTGTGGGAGCGGGCGTCGCCCCGCAGTGATGGGGCAAAGCCGCGTCGCCAGACGTAAGTCTCACGACAAATAAATCATGGAGCGCCGGGCGTCTTCGCCCGGCTGCTTTAGTACCGCCTTTTGTGGTCTAATGCCGTTCACGTGAGAAATTATGAAACGTCTCCTGCTTATCCTCGTCCTGCTTTCTTCCCCGCTGCTCTCTGGAACGGTGTGGGCCGCCGAGCCCTGGCATGCTGCATCCAATCAGATCGATGCCGTCTATCCCCAGGTCGAAGCGCTCTATCTCGACCTGCACCGCAATCCCGAGCTTTCCTATCATGAGGAGAAGACAGCGGCTAAAATCGCTGACCAGCTTCGCAAGCTCGGATACGACGTTACCACCGGAGTCGGCGGTGCAGGAGTAGTGGGTGTTTTCAAGAACGGCTCCGGCCCCGTGGTCATGTTGCGCGCCGAACTCGATGCTTTGCCCGTCCCGGAGAAGACGGGTCTCCCTTATGCCAGCCATGTCACCACACATGATGACCGCGGCGTGGAAGTGCCAGTGATGCATGCCTGCGGCCATGATCTGCACATGGCGATCGGCATTGGAACGGCCGCGCTACTGGCGCAGAACAAAGACCACTGGCGCGGAACCTTTATCTACGTCGGCCAACCTGCCGAGGAGCGCATCGGAGGCGCCAAGGCCATGATGAAAGATGGCCTGTTCACCCGCTTCCCCAAACCCGACTTCGTCTTCGCCGTGCATGACAGCAACGGCCTTCCTGCCGGCAAAGTGGGCTACACGCCAGGTTTCAGCGCCTCGAATGCCGATTCCGTGAACGTCACTGTGTACGGGGTCGGCGGACATGGTTCTGCTCCACAGCAGACGGTGGACCCAATCGTGATCGCCGCGCGCACCATCGGGAGCTGGCAGACTATCGTGTCCCGCGAAATCGATCCGCAGGATCCGGCGGTTATTACCGTAGGCACGATCCATGGGGGTACCAAGAACAACATCATTCCCGATGAAGTTGTGATGGGGTTGACGGTACGCTCTTACAAGGACGAGGTGCGCAAGCATCTGCTGGCATCGATCGAGCGGATCGCGGTGGCGGAATCGGAAGCGGCGGGCGCGCCGAAGAAGCCGCTTGTCGAGCACGTTGAAGGCGTCGGCGCCGTTTACAACGATCCTCAGACTACCAATCGTATCGCGGACCGGCTGAAGCAGGTCATGGGAGATGGCAATGTCATAGTCGCACGTCCGATTATGGCGAGCGATGATTTTGCCGAATATCGCTTCGCGGGAATTCCGAGCGTTATGCTCGAACTAGGTGCAGTCAACCCGGAGAAATATGCGGAAGCCAAGAAAAGTGGAGAGGCGCTTCCCGGCCCGCATTCGCCTTACTTCGCGCCCGATCGCGAACCCAGCCTTAAGACCGGAATCGAAGTTGAGATGGCGGCGATTCTGGAATTGATGAGCAAGCCCAGCCGCTGAGTAGAGACACGGTTCGCCGCGTGTCCGCCCTAAAACCGAAACAGGTACGAAGCCTTTACGAAGAAGTTCCTCCCGTCGTTGAGCAGTCGGCCGCCTGCGGCGTGCTGCAGTTGGCCATTGACGTCGGTCCCCAGCGGCAGCAGCAGATTCTCCAGATTGCTGTTGTAGCCGACGTAAACCGCCGTGCTGGGATGCACGAGATAAGTTATCAGGAAATCCGCGTTGAAGTTCTTGGTGGTCTGAAGGGAAGTGAAATACGGATTCGAGAGCACGGTGTTGTACTGGCCGATGAACCGGAAGGAGAGTTCTCGGGTGAACTGGTAATTCCACTTGGTCCGGATGATGTGATTGTTCATGGCGCCAAACGAGCCGTCCAGACTGCGGAGGCGGAACATGATGTACGT
>DATFVD010000082.1:0-4309 GCA_035260505.1 Terriglobales bacterium | reverse complement strand
GCGAAGGCATCGGTTTTGATTCCGACCGCAATGCCGTCACTATCATCTCTCAGAGCGAAGTACTCGAGGTCCCCGAGACCTCGAAATGGGAAGTTGCGCACCGCGTGCTCGACCAGGTATTGAAGTTAAGGAAACGGGCCGTCGTCGTAAAATAAGCATCTTCTGCTTGTTTTGTTTTCCGCCAACGTTCTCTACCCGATGGCGGCTTGCCTTCACAAGGATGAAACGCACACAATGGAGCGATGAATTCACTGAGAAGGGGAACCCTGTTTGTCCTGTTCTGCATCCTCTCATTTGCAACTTCGGCGCAAGAAGTGCCGCCGACAAACCGTGTCCCGAGTGGTTCGGCGATGCCACACCGCAGCAGGCAACAAGAAGATGCGGTCGCAACTCTGTTCAATACGATAAGAGCCGATGCGAAACTGCACCGCCTCGGCAGAATTAAAAATCGGGAGGAGCTTCAACAGCTAGTTTGCTCTGTGTCGGTCTCCGACGCCGTGCCGCTATACAGTACTGGCCATCCTGCACTCGGGAGCAGCCCGAAGGTCACGAATACTGACAGCGCGCTCTACAGAACCGCGCATCCCGAGGACGTCACTGCGGAACTAGAGAGGATTGCGCTTTTCGTGAGGCCTGGACACTCCCGCGGATACGCGCGGTACGCAGTGGCCGTGTGGCCCGTAAATCAGGGGACCGCGGACAAGATCGAGTACTGGGTTGGTGTCAAGCTTTATGCGGGTGAAACCTTCGAATTCTTCGATAGCAATTTTACTGACGAAATGTTCTACAAGAATGGCTGGAAGAAGGTTGTCGCGCCCGAATGCAAGAACGTAAAGTGAAACGGTCGCGTCGCTGTTTTTGTTATCCTTATCGCGATGCCCCGCACCCTTGACCCTGAACTTCGACGCGCCCTGGCCGCACGCATCCGCTACTACAACGACATGGGGATCTATGATTTCTACCGTCGGCCGGTGTCGGTCCACGAAGAAGAAGTTGCGGCGCCGATTGCAGTGGACGAACAAGAAGTTGCTCTTTCTATAAATCCAGAATCGGGAGAAGAGATGAGTCCACGGAAGTCCACAGCAGTCGCCATGCCGGTTGCGATTGAGGGTGACGAGAGTGTTTTTGAGGTGATCGCGCTGAAGCCCGAGCAGAGTGTGAGCGATCCGGTGAAGGCGCTGAAAATCATCCGCGAAGACCTGGGCGACTGTACACGCTGTGTGCTCCATAAGCAGGGACGGAAGCAGATCGTATTCGGCGTTGGCAATCCGACGGCAGAGTTGATGTTTGTGGGCGAGGGGCCGGGCGCCGATGAAGACGAAAAAGGAGAGCCCTTCGTGGGGCGCGCTGGGCAACTGCTCAACAACATGATCAAAGCCATGGGGATCGAGCGCGAACAGGTCTACATCGCGAACATCGTGAAGTGCCGCCCGCCGGGCAATCGCCAGCCCGAGCGCGACGAATGCGCGACCTGCTCTCCGTTTCTGATGCGGCAGATCGCAGTGGTCAAACCGAAAGTGATCGTGGCTCTAGGCGCGACGGCCGCCAAGACGCTGCTCGCCATGAATTCGTCGATGATGCAACTGCGCGGGCGCTTCTACGACTTCAAACCGGCAGGCGTGCGCAGTAACGACCCCGATTGGGATGGATGCAAGCTGGCGGTTACATATCATCCGGCATTTCTACTACGCGATCCACGGCAAAAGGGCGAGGCGTGGAAGGACCTGCAAATGGTGATGAAAGAATTGGGGATGAAGGCGCCCGCGAAGGCGGAGTAGGATTTCTTGAAGCGAGGATTAGGATACTCTAGCGCGCGCTAATTGCGGCATCATAAGCAACCTTGCGGGGCCGAATCCCTTTGCCGATTCCACTGCCCTCCGCGATTCTCAGATCGTAGTCGTTCTGAGGATTGAGCCAGAATTGCGTGGGCAGGCCGAAGTACTTCCCTAAGCGAATGGCAGTGTCGGCACTGATGGCACGATCTCCCCGGACGACTTCATATATCCCCGGAAAACTGAGAGCCTTCGCCAGCCCATAGGCACTCACGCCCATTGGTCCCATGAACTCGGGCTTGAGGATTTCTCCGGGATGAACCGCAAACGCTTTTCTGGATTTGGCCATCGTTTCCCCGCGTCTAAAGTGTAATCGGAAATGCGGTAGGATTTGATCAGTCCCCTTACATGCCCCTCTTCTGCGACGTCGCCCTCGCCGTCCCGCTAGACATGGCGTTCACCTACGCCATCCCTCCGGGCATGGAGCCGGTCGTTGGCGGGCGGGTGCTGGTGCCGTTCCGGCAGCAACGGATGTCGGGCATTGTGGTCGAACTGCATGACCGTCCGCCGCAGGCGAAGACTCAGCAGATCAAGAAAGTTATCGAGGCGCTCGACCTCTCGCCGGTTCTCGATGAACAACTGCTGAAACTTGGGAAGTGGATTGCCGATTACTATCTCGCGCCGGTCGGTGAGGTGTTTCGCACCATGCTGCCGCTCTCCGCCGAGTTTAAACGCTTGGTCGAGTACCGCATCACCGATGAGGGACGGATGGCGCTGCATCTGGCGGGGGTGTCGGGGTCTCCGGCGCGATCGAAACGGACGCCGGAACAGCAACTCGTCGAATTTCGCGTGCTCGATTATCTGGCGGAGCGGGAGAGTGTGCGTGAAGAGAGATTACGAGGGGCAACACGTGTGGCAAAAGCGCTGCTCAGCGGGATGGTGCGGAAGAAGTGGATTGCGCGCGAGGATGTGTCGGCGGCGCGGGATGCGGCGCGCCTGGTGAAGGTGGCGGTGCTGCTTGCGGCGGAAACAGATCTTCACCTCGCTACGGAATTCGCCGATGGAGCGCCGGGCGTCCCCGCCCGGCTGGATGGGCCAGAGGCCCGTCACCACCCAACCTCGGCAAAGAAGCTTAATGAGAACCAGCGCACTCTGATTGAGACGCTGGCTGCTTCCGGTGGACGCGTCCCCGTCGAGGCTTTGCGCTGCCTCGACGTTCCGCGCACTACGCTCGGCACGCTGGTGCGGCGCGGATTGATTCAACTGGTGGATGAGCCGCAGGCGGGCATCAACCCTTCAAAGCTCAAACCCCGGCAGTCGCCGTTTGAGTTCGAATTCAGCAAGGCGCAGAAAGAAGCGCTCGCGAAGATTGGCGAGGCAGTTGCCTCGCGCAAATTCGCCGGTCTGCTGCTGCACGGCATCACCGGATCGGGAAAGACAGCGGTGTACTTAGCCTGCATGCGCGAGGTTCTCGATCAGGGGCGGTCATCGATCCTGTTGGTTCCCGAAATTGGGCTGACTCCGGCAGTGGCGGCGGATCTGCATCAGGTGTTCGGCGATGAAGTTGCCATCTTGCATTCGGGGCTCTCGAATGCGGAGCGCGCGGAGCAGTGGCATCGCATTCGACGAGGCGAGGCGCGGGTGGTGGCGGGAACGCGGTCGGCGGTGTTCGCGCCGGTCAGCGATCTTGCGCTCATCATTGTCGACGAAGAGCAGGATTCGTCATACAAGCAGGAAGAGACACCGCGCTATCATGCGCGCGATGTGGCAGTGATGCGGGCAAAAATGACGGGGGCAGTCGCGGTGCTCGGCTCGGCCACGCCTTCGCTCGAGTCTTACTACAACGCGAAGAAGAATAAGTATGCGCTCGTGGAATTGCCGGACCGCGTAGAAATGCGCCCGCTGCCCGAGGTCGAGATTATCGACATGCGGCAGGAATTTCAAGAGACAGGCCAGGAGCAGGTGATCTCGCGCAAACTGGCGGACGAAATTCGCGAGCGGCTGCAGAAGAAAGAGCAGGTGATGGTGCTGCTCAACCGGCGCGGATATTCTCCGGTGGTGTTGTGCCGCGCCTGCGGCAAGACGCTGCAGTGCAAGAACTGTGCCGTCTCCATGACCCACCACAAGCGCGAGCACAAGATGGAATGCCATTATTGTGGGCACGTCGAGCGCATCCCGGACAAGTGTGCGCTTTGCGGCAGCGAGTACGTTTACTTTGTCGGGACGGGATCGGAGAAGCTGGAGGAGTTGCTGCACGGCATGTTTCCGCAGGCGCGGATCGGGCGCCTCGATCGCGATACGGTGCGCGGGCGAGAAGATTTCGAGCATGCGCTGAACGCGCTGAATGAAGGCGCGCTGGACATGCTGGTAGGCACGCAGATGATCGCGAAAGGCCATGACATTCACGGCGTAACGCTGGTCGGCGTAATCGGAGCGGACATGGCGCTCGGCCTGCCGGATTTCCGCGCCGCGGAGAGAACCTTTCAGTTACTCACGCAGGTCGCGGGACGCGCGGGACGCGGGCAATCTCCGGGGAA
>DATFVD010000081.1:0-2102 GCA_035260505.1 Terriglobales bacterium | reverse complement strand
CACGGGCGAGGCGCTTGGTTGCCTGCTTCCCGGAGGGACGTATGCGGTGGTCGGCTACGCTGGCGGTCGCGAGGCGAGCGTCAACCTCACCGACATCATCTGGAAGGCGGCCAAGGTACGTGGCTTCACTTTTAGGGCCTTCGCGCCGGAGACGCTGGCCGCAGCGCAGAAGACACTCATCGGCTATCTGTCCGAAGGTGCGATCCGGCCAACCATCGCCAAAGTGTTTCCGCTCTCCGATGCGGCGGACGCGGTTCGCCACCTGATCGAGGACCGGCCGTTCGGCCGCGTGCTGATGCGGGTGAGGGACTGAGGCCAGAATGCAAGACGCGTCAGCGCGCGTCCTGCATTCGAAACGAACCGATTGGTTTTTATGTCTACGTTAAACGAGATTCCGCAATCACTGGGTAAATTGAACGGAAAAGTGGCAGTGATCACGGGCGGCACGACCGGGATAGGGTTAGCCGCAGCAAAGCTCTTCGTCAGAGAAGGTGCTTACGTCTTCATCACGGGCCGTCGTCAGAATGAACTCGATGAGGCCGTGAAGGCGATCGGCAACAATGTTACCGGCGTTCAGGGAGATGTTGCCGAGCTGGCCGATCTTGATCGTCTCTACGAGACCATCAAGGCAAAGGGACGAATCGATATCGTTTTTGCTAACGCCGGTCTCGCTGAATTTTCTCCCTTGGCGAGCATCACGGAGGAGCATTTCGACAAGCTATTCAACATCAATGTAAAAGGAACCTTATTCACGGTGCAAAAAGCCTTATCGCTACTAAATGATGGCAGCTCTATCATTCTCACAGGCTCCATCGCAGGTGTCAAAGGCACTCCCGCCTTCGGTGTCTATGGAGCGACTAAGGCTGCCATCCGTAATTTCGTGCGAGCATGGACCGTGGAACTGAAGGACCGTCGGATCCGCTCAAACGTTCTCAGCCCTGGTCCGACCGATACTCCGCAGGTGACTCGGCAACCGGTGGACGCTATCGCACGGATTGTGTCCACCATCCCGATGGGACGCATGGGAGAACCCGATGAAATCGCCAAGGCGGCGCTATTTCTGGCCTCGGATGACTCCAGTTTTGTCACGGGCATCGAACTATTCGTTGATGGTGGCAGAGCGCAAATCTAAGTCGTTCGCTAGCGTTGCTTGCGTTGCGCGGCAGGATTTCAGCTTGGGAAAACGGTTCTCGCGCCGGCCATTGGAGGTTCGATGGGAACGCAGTAACCCAACTGGCTAGGACGTTAGACGCGAGGCATGCGGTCTCGTAAAGGAGAAAAGCAAATGGCGATGGCGGAAAGAAAAAATATCGAGTTCGGGGTCGAGGGCGGCGTGACGTTGCGCGGTTGGCTGTTCGTTCCCGGCGCCAAAGGTCCCGCCCCGGCGATTACGATGGCGCACGGCTATGCCGGTGTGAAGGAGCACGGCTTGGAACGATTTGCACTGGCTTTCGCGGAAGCCGGTTTTGTCGTGCTGGTCCATGATCATCGCCATTTCGGGGCAAGCGATGGGGCAGAGCGCGGGGATGTCGACCCTTGGCAGCAGATCGCCGATTGGCGGCGGGCGATTTCATTTCTTGAGAGCCGGCCCGAAGTTGATGCCGCTCAGATCGGCATCTGGGGCACCAGCTATGCAGGGGGTCACGCGATTGTGCTCGGTGCTACCGACAGGCGACTAAGGGCGGTTGTCGCGCAGGTACCGACGATTAGCGGCTTTGAACAAGGTCTGCGACGCGTAGCTCCGGACGGAATCGCAGCGCTCGAGAGGGCGTTCGCCGAAGACGACCGTGGTCAGCTTCGCGGTGAGCCTTTGCGCCGGCAGCTGGTCGTGAGCGACGATCTGGCAATTCCGGCCTCCTATCACAACAAGGACGCGATCGATTTTTACCTGCAGCCGACTCCCCCGGGCATCTGGGAGAACTCGGTCACGATCCGCTCCACTCGGGCGGCCCGCATGTATGAGCCGGGGATCTGGGTGCCTCGCGTATCTCCTACACCCCTGCTGATGGTGGTGGCGCTCTCCGATACGATGACGGTCACCGACCTTGCTCTCGCTGCGTACCAGCGCGCGCTTGAGCCGAAGAGGTTGCAGTTGATATCAG
>DATFVD010000080.1:0-9868 GCA_035260505.1 Terriglobales bacterium | reverse complement strand
GGAAGAAAGCAATCTGGGGGCTGCTTACCTGGTCGATACGATTGCGGCTTTGATTGGCGATTCGGGGCGACTGCGGAGCATGTCGGCGGCGGCTCGGTCTTTGGCACATCCTAAGGCGGTTGAGGAGATTGCGGAGATGGTCGTGCGGCTGGCTGGTGGTGAGTAGAACGTTTTCACCGCCGAGGCACTGAGGGCGCGCGGAGAAAAGCTTAACCACAGGGGACACAGGGGTGCCACAGGGAAGCACAGGGGAAGGCGCAAATCATCTATCATCGGCTCTTATAGATCAGCTCTGTTCCATAAGCATTGATCCCTCAGATTCAGGCGGGAACCAGGTTTCCATGTTCGCCAAGATTCAGCGCATTCATTTCGTGGGTATCGGTGGCATCGGCATGAGTGGCATTGCCGAGGTATTGCTGAATCTTGGGTACAAGATTTCCGGGTCCGACCTGAGGAGTTCGGCGGTCACGCAGCGGCTGGCTGCTATGGGTGCGACGACTTTTGAAGGACATGCTGCCGCGAACATCGTTGGCGCGGATGTTGTCGTCACCAGTTCCGCGATCCCAGTCGATAACCCCGAAATCGCCGACGCCCGCCGGTTGCATGTTCCGGTGATTCAGCGCGCTGAGATGCTGGCGGAACTGATGCGTCTGAAGTACGGCATTGCGATTGCCGGAATGCATGGGAAGACGACCACGACTTCGATGGTCGCGGCTGTGCTGGCCGCGGGCGGCCTTGATCCGACGGTTGTGGTCGGAGGGCGCGTGGATGCGATGGGCTCGAACGCGCGCCTCGGCAAATCACAATACCTGGTCGCCGAGGCGGACGAAAGCGACCGGTCGTTTCTGAAGCTTTCGCCGATTCTCTCGGTGGTCACGAACATTGATCGCGAGCACATGGACTGCTACCGCGACATGCGCGATGTTCGGCGGACATTTCTCGAATTCATGGAGCGTGTTCCGTTTTATGGCGTGGTGGTCGCCTGCAATGATGACTTGGCGTTGCGGCGCTTGTTGCCGCGCGTTCATCGGCGGGTGACTAGGTACGGAACGAGCCGAGGGTCGGATTTTCTGATTCGCATGGGGCCGGCCTCAAATGGGCCGGCAGCAGGGGCCGGAGAGCACAGCCCGCTCATCCGGTTCCAGGTTACTTATAAGGAGAAAGATCTCGGAGAGTTCACGCTGCACGTGCCGGGCGCGCACAACGTTCTGAACGCAACGGCTGCGATTGCGGTGGGCACTGCGCTCGACATTCCGGCGGAGAAGATCCGCTCCGCGCTGGACGATTTCCGCGGTGTGGACCGACGCTTTCAGTTCAAGGGCAAGTCGGCTGGTGTTAGCGTAATTGACGATTACGGGCATCATCCGACGGAAATCCGGGCCACGCTGGCCGCGGCTCGCCAGTGCGGATTTCGCCGCGTCCATGTGATCTTCCAGCCGCACCGCTTTACCCGCACGCGCGATCTGATGGATGAGTTTGCAACCGCCTTCGCCGACGCCGACACGCTTTGTTTACTCGACATTTATCCAGCCAGCGAGAAGCCCATCGAGGGCATTACGGCGGAAGCTCTCGCCGGCCGCATTGCCGCGGCTGGGAGTGGGAGCGTGGCATATTCTCCTTCTTTTTCCGACGCCGTCGCCGCGGTTGCTGTGCTCGCGCAACCGGGCGATATGGTTCTGACGCTGGGCGCGGGCAGTGTCTCGCAGCTGGGTGCGATGATGCTGGAGACGCTGGAGGCGAATGGCGCGAGGGCTAGTGCACATAGACAGTAAACGACACGTTGTGCGGCCTCCTCACAAAACATCCTTCTCCGGTTGACCTTTTTTCCCGTCGCCCGTCCAAGGCCCATACGATGAGGACGTCTCATGAACACGAATAAAGCCGCTTACTGGATCGCTCTCGGAGTATTTGCGCTGACGCTGAACAGCGAATACCGGCATGGAAGTTTTGTGCCGCTGCATCGGGTTGCCGAACATGCTGGCTCGGCATTGTGCAGGATTACGACACGCGCGGAAAAAACTCTGGCGGTCGCTACAGCGCCGAGGGGCCATCAGGAATTCCCGGCGGACAATCTGCTTGCCGCCGACAGCAGAGCGGAAATGGCGCGGGCTCAGGGCGAGTTGGTTCGGGATAAGGCCGAGTCTCTTCGGGATGAGGTTCGTGCCCAGGCCGATGTAATTCGCGCACAGGCGCAAACGCAGCGCGCGGAGATCGAGCAGATTCAATTTGGGCGTGCGGTCTCAGTTCAGGCTGGGGCGCACGGTGAATCCCGAGTGACGGTGATTTGCCCGAAGACAGGTGTGCGGATCGCGGTGAACGCGGGATTGAGGCTGGCGGACGATTCCCTGGATGTTGAGGACTCGTTCTAGCGTTGGACGCTGATCGACTCTCGGTTTGCTGCTTCTGCTATTGCAGAGTTGGACGGGGTAAGCTCCGTCTCTGCGGAAAACTCACCTCGGGCTGGCTGCCGAGCTGCGCTCGGCTTGGACGGGCGAGTCGCCCGTCCCCACACGAGCATCCCACACGAGCCTTGCTGCGCCGGCAGCCGAACCAACTTGGCACTGTCTCAATTCGCGAAAACCAGTTATAGTAATTTTGCTCAGCGGTTTTCTGTCGACAACTGACTCGAAAGAGTGGCGCGGAAATCAAGTTCCAGCGCGGTACAGGAAGAGCTGTATCCGCTTCCCGGCGATGTTTCTGAGCATCGGGCTCTCGAGCGCGAGCCCTTCGACGACGCACGGCTCGTCGATCTGGAAGCGGAGCAGGAATCCCCATTTCTGCGCGGACAGAAGCGAGTCTCGGCCCGGCGCGGATCCATTCCGCAAAAGACTGCCAATTGGCTGAAGCGAGTCGCCGTGGCGCTCCTTGCTCTTGCGATTCTCGGAGCCGCCGGCCTGGGCCTCTACAGTTACGGAGAGCGCTCGTGGCGTTTTCGCGTCGATTCCAGCGATCAGATCGAAGTTAGCGGCGCTGAGCACGTCGCGCACGCGCACATCATGGAAGTGATGGGCGAAGATATCGGCCGCAACATTTTTTTCATTCCCCTTGCCCAACGCAAACTGCAACTGGAACAGATTCCGTGGGTGGAATCGGCGAGCGTCATGCGATTCGTGCCGAATCGCCTGCGCATCGAGATTCATGAACGGACGCCGGTTGCCTTCGCTCGCGTCGGCTCACACATTTCGCTGATCGACGCCGGGGGCACGCTGATGGAACTTGGTGCGGCCGGCAAGCGCAAGTATTCGTTTGCCGTGATCGCGGGCATGAATGCCGGTGAACCGCTCTCCACCCGCGCGGCTCGGATGAAGAGTTACAACGAATTGGTTCGTGAACTTGATTCCAGCGGCGCCCATTATTCCCAGGGACTGAGCGAAGTCGACCTCACCGACACCGAGGACGTGAAAGTTCTGGCCGCCGATACAAACGGCGAAGTGCTGGTGCATCTCGGCGCGGGCAATTACCTGCAGCGTTATAAAACCTACGTGACCCATGTGCAGCAGTGGCGGCAGCAGTTCGACAAGCTTGAATCGGTGGACTTGCGCTATGACGGCCAGATCATCGTGAATCCCGACCTTGACGGGATGGCACGGCAACCTTCCTTGACGCCGGCGGCGGCCAAGGCGGCAATGGCAGCGGGAGTGAAAACCGCGGCGATCGTGAACTATGAAAAATATGCAGCTCATTCCCTGCCTGTAACTGCGGCGAAAAAGGAGGCAAAGCTCAAGGCGAAAGCTGCGCCGAAAGCGGCAGTTCATCGCGCGGCAGTTCGTCATACTCCTGCGAAACACGCGCCAGCTAAACAAGCGCCAGGTGATCAGGTTGCGCTAAGGCCAAAGGGAAGTGCCGCGGCAGTCGCCGTCCACAAAACCATCGTGCCCAGGCATCCGGCGGTACCCTCGCCGTCCGTCGCCGTTGCCACGGGCCAGAAGAAACCGAGCGCTGGAATTCAGAAGGAGACTCCGCAGAACTAGCGAGGAACATCACCATCATTATGCCGAGCCACGAGCCCAACTTCATTACCGCCATTGACGTAGGCAGCGCCAAGACCTCAGTTCTTGTGGCCGAACTGAGCGACCACGGATTGCGTTATCGCGGTCACGGCATCAGCGAATCTCGAGGCCTGCGCAAGGGCGTGATTACCGAACTCGACAAGGCCGTCCGCGGCATTCAAAAAGCGGTGGAGCATGCGGAAGACGTGGCGGGCATTGCCATCGAGCATGCCTTGGTTGGCATTGCGGGCGCGCATATCCGCGGCATGAACAGCCATGGCGGCATCAGCTTCGGCGCACGGTCGCGCGAGATCGGGCGCGAGGAAATCCGCCAGGCTGTGGACAAAGCTCGTACCGTGCCTTTGCCAGGGGATCGCGAAATTCTCCATTTGCTGCCGCAGGAATTCATTCTCGACGATCAGCCCGGCGTGCAGGATCCCACGGGCATGATGGCCACGCGCCTCGAAGTGCGCGTGCACATTGTGACCGCTTCTTCGAGCGCCACGCAGAACCTGGTGACCGCGGTGAACCGGGCTGGTGTCCACGTCGACGACACCATCTTTGAGCCGCTGGCTTGCGCGGACTCCGTGCTGCGGTCGGACGAACGCGAACTGGGCGTCTGCCTGGTCGATCTCGGCGCTGGTTCGTGTGATCTGATTGTCTTTCAGCAGGGCGCAGTCGCGCATACGGCCGTGATTCCGGTCGGCGGCGACCACTTTACCAGCGACCTCTCGGTTGGCATGTGTACGGGGTTGGCGGACGCGGAGACACTCAAAAAGAATTTTGGCAACGCTGTGCCTACGCTCATCCCCGAAGGCAACGAAGTCGAGGTGCCGTCGGTGGGAGACCGGCCCTCGCGCATGATGCCGCAGCGCATGGCAGGCGAGATTCTGGGGCCGCGCGCCAGCGAGCTTTTCGAGTTGCTGCGCGACAACCTGCGCCACGCCGGCGTTCTGGAGCACTGCATCGCCGGAATCGTGCTGAGCGGAGGGGCTTCGCGGCTTCCCGGCATTCTCGACGTGGCGGAATCGGTGCTCCGGAGAGCGGCGCGTCTCGCCTGGCCGACGCCGATGGCGAAGATGCCGTCGTTTCTCGCCGAGCCGGAGTTCGCGACGGTGTTGGGCATGGCGTATTACGGGCACCGGGCGCGGCTGGCGCGTGGTTTGCAGGAGCCGAGTTTTGGTTCTCGCATGAAAGCGCTGTTTGCGGGAAAGGGCGCGTGAGGGATTGTGGTGAGGGACAAAAATCTTTACCACAGAGGGCACAGGGAAACACAGGGAAACACAGGGGAATCAAAGTACAGGGACACGGCGGAACGAGGCACTGAGAGCTGAGAGCTGACAACTGATTTTACGAGGTGAATTATGGAAGACAATGGACTCCGCATCTGCTTTAACGAAGAAGCTCGCAACGATGCTCGCATCAAGGTCATCGGTGTCGGCGGCGGCGGCAACAACGCGGTCAATCGCATGATTGATTCGGGTATGGAACACATCGAATTCATTGTGGCCAACACCGACTTGCAGGCTCTGCGGATGTCGCGCGCCGCGACCAAGATTCAACTCGGAGTGAAGCTGACCAATGGACTTGGCGCCGGCGCCAATCCCGAGATCGGCCGCAAAGCCGCGCTGGAAGATTCCGACAAAATCATCGAAGCCCTGGAAGGCGCCGATATGGTTTTCGTCACCGCCGGACTCGGCGGTGGAACCGGCACCGGCGCGACGCCAATCATCGCCTCGCTCGCCAGCGAGATGGGCGCGCTCACCGTCGCCGTGGTTACCAAGCCTTTTGCCTTTGAAGGCAAACGCCGCATGCAGCAGGCGGAACGCGGTATTTCTGAACTGATGGAGTCGGTGGATACCACCATCGTGATCCCTAACGAAAAATTGCTGGCGGTCGCTGAGAACGCGGGATTCTTCGAATCCTTCCGCATCGCCGACGATATTCTTCGCCAAGGGGTGCAAGGCATTTCCGACATCATCACCATCCCGGGCATCATCAATCGCGACTTCGCCGACGTGAAGGCGATCATGGCGGGGATGGGCTATGCGGTGATGGGCACGGCAACCGCTGCCGGCGAGCACCGCACTGTGGAAGCCGCGCAGCGTGCCATCGCTTCGCCGCTGCTCGAGGCGGGCGCGATCGATGGAGCCCGCGGCATTCTCATCAACATCACGGGGTCGAATTCGCTGAAGCTTGCCGAAGTGCAGCAGGCTTGCACGATTATTCAGGGTGCGGCTCACGAAGATGCCAACATCATCTTCGGCGCGGTTCTGGACGAGAAGATGAAAGATGCGGTCAAAATCACAGTGATCGCGACGGGCTTCAAAGAAGAGGACATGCGTCGTGCGCGCCACCGCGAAAACTATGATCCGGTGATTCTGTCGCGCGACGTATCGAGAGAGGCTTCGCGCCAGCGCAATCACTTTGACGAGCCCGAAACGGTGGCCGAGCCCGAGCCAGTTTTCGTTCCGGAGGCGGCGTTCGAGTCAGATCCCGCGCCGGTAGCGTTTCGCGAACCGGGTAATGCCTCGCATGCCGAAGTGATTTCGCTTGATGGGATGCGGTCTGCCCCTCCCAGCTATCAGGCGGAGGATCTCGACGTTCCGGCGTTCTTGCGAAAACGCAACGACGTGATGTAGGGGAAGGAACCAGAAGAAGTACCCTCGGTTCCTGCGTTGCCGCTCACTGGAATTCTGCTTGTCTCCGGAGAGATGGCATACTAGTTTGAGCTAAAGTCTCTTACGCTTCCAGTTCAATGACAGGCTCAAGCTTCGAGAAACCGGTGCTGACGGTCCCGGCCACGGGCCTGCTGCGATCCCGCATGCCGGAACTGGATACGATTCGCGGGATCGCCGTCCTCCTCGTCCTTTTTTTTCATGGCTTCGGTTTCCGCTATGGCATTCAGAGTCTCTCGGGATTTCCAAAACTATTTGTCGCAGCCACTCTACCCGGTTGGATGGGCGTAAATCTATTTTTCGTACTTTCTGGATTCCTGATTACCGGCATCCTGCTCGATACCAAGCCCAAAGCAGACTACTACCGGAGCTTTTATACTCGACGTGCCTTGCGCATCTTGCCGCTGTATTACGGAGTGCTTCTACTTCTCGCGGTCTTGACGCGAACTGGGTGGGTCAACCGGCAGGCGTCCTGGGCGTTTCTGGGACTTAGCTTTTTCTACCTGTCCAACGTCACAGGTCTTTTTGGAGTACCGATGCAGTACGGTGTTCTGTGGTCTTTGGCGGTCGAAGAACACTTCTACCTGCTATGGCCCGCCGCCGTGCGCTCGCTATCGCGACACGGGGTCGCCGTTGTTGGAGCGATCATTTGTATCCTCTGCCCATGCTTGCGAGCCTTCTATTTCATTCGGGGCTACGACACAGGTTCTGGATACACCTGGCTGGTGGCGGACGGACTAGCAACAGGAGCAGTGTTGGCTGCTTTGGCTCGCGGTTCATGGGGAACACGCGCTCGTATGGGCATCGTCACGCTGATCTGTCTTGCAGTGAGCGTGACGATGTTTACAGCGGGTTATCCGTTTGGAATATTTCGTGCCAGCCGACTCTTGGGTATTACCTTGCGGGAAACAGCGCTGAATTTTTTCTTTGCAGGTGCGGTTGCGTTGGCGCTTCTGGCTGGAACTTCCCGCTGGAAGGCTGTGGTAAACCGGCCGGTGCTGCAATTCTTCGGGGAAATCAGTTATGGCGTTTACCTTATTCATATGCTTGTCTTTGACCTCGAAGACTACGTTGTGGGCCGTTTTTTCCCCGGAATGCCTGCGGCCGGCCGGCACTTCAATCTCATGCTTTTGCTTTTCGGTATTGCGGCCGGTTTCACAGTCGCCGTTGCCTACCTTTCCCGCTGGTACTTCGAAGAACCCTTCCTGCGACTGAAGAGACGCTTTGGAGGGCGCGGTCCGGAATCAGAGGCCGCTCTGGCAACGGTTGCTCCTTCGTGACATGCCGTGGATGTGATTGTGAGTTGCGGCAAGTTTCGGACTTCTTCTTGCCCGATTGCGTATCGGGGGATAACGTTTCCACCTGGTCGACGTCGAAACTCCAAGGAGATTTCCATGCGTCGCTCGATCCCCGCTTCTCTGATCGTTTTCGTTGTCGCCCTGGCTGCCACGTTTTTTTTGGCGGCCTCACCCGATTCTGCGCCCGGACAGCCGCAGTACGCTGGCGACAACAAACTGCTGCAACCCGTCGACTATCGCGAGTGGATTTTTTTGTCCTCCGGCCTTGGCATGAGCTACAGCGCGCAAGCCGGCCATGAAATGTTCACCAACGTCTTTGTGCCGCAGTGGGCTTATCGGGAATTTATGAAGTCCGGTAAATGGCCGGATAAGACGATGTTCGTTGTGGAAGATCGCGGAGCCACCAGTAAAGGTTCGATCAACAAAGTAGGACACTATCAGACTGATTCGATGGGGATCGGCGTCGAGGTGAAAGACGAAAGTCGTTTTCCCGACAAGTGGGCCTACTTCAATTTTGACGAAGATACGAAATCCGCGAGCGCTAATCCGAAGGCCGGGTGCTGGACTTGTCATGAGGAGCATGCCGCGGTCGAGCATGTCTTTGTGCAGTTTTATCCGACACTGAAACCGGTTGCCAAGAAATTCGGGACTTATCGGGAAGCTGCGGAGAAGGTGCAGTAGAGACGCGGCTCGCTGCGTCTTCTGCGGCGGAGTGAGACGGGGCGAGCCCCGTCTCTACAGGTAGGCATCGAAGGGATCATTTCCGGGCAGAGATCCATTCATTGATCTTTGTTTCTAGCATATCGAGCGGCAGCGGGCCTTGATCGAGCACCGCGTCGTGAAAGGCGCGCAGATCGAATTTCGCTCCCAATTGTTTTTGCGCGCGCGAACGTAGTTCGAGAATTTTCATCTGTCCCATCTTGTAGGAAAGCGCTTGCGCCGGCCACGCTATGTAGCGATCTACTTCGGTGTTGATGTTCTCATCATCCATCGCGGTATGTGCGTGGAAGAAGTCGACCATCTGTTGGCGCGTCCAATGCCTGGAGTGCACGCCCGTATCCACCACCCAGCGCACGGCGCGCCACATTTCATTTTGCAGGCGGCCGTAGTCGCTGTATGGATCCTGATAAAAGCCCACTTCTTGTCCCAGGCGCTCGGAGTAGAAGGCCCAGCCTTCGGTGTATGCATTCAGATCGAGGTTGTATTTGCGGAATGGGGGCAGGCCGGTGAGTTCCTGCGCGATCGAGAATTGCAGGTGATGTCCGGGGACGCCTTCGTGGTAGGCGATGGCTTCCACGTTGAGCAGCAGGCGCTTCTCCGGCGCGTACTCGTTGACGTTGATGCGTCCGGGGCGCGAGCCGTCTCCGGCGCCAATCGAATAATCGGCGGGAGGAGCAGAGGCGGTGCGGAACGATTCCATCGGGACGACAGCCAGCTTGTTCTTCGGCAAGCCTCCGAATAGTTGCGGCAACTTCTCGTACATCTGGTCGCGATAATGGGTGTACAGGTCAAGCAATTGCTGGCCGGACTGGGCGTGCAGTTTTGGATCCTGCCGGATGTGATCGTTGAACGATTTCAGATCGCTGAATCCCTGCGCCTTAGCGATGATCAGCATCTGCGCTTCAATTTCCGCGACGCTCTTGAGGCCAAGCTGGTGAATCTGGTCGGCCGAGAAATCGGTGGTCGTCTGATGACGGACGGCGAAGCGATAGCGGGCTTCTCCGTCGGGCAAGGCCCAGACGCCGGGATCGAGTCGTCCGTGAGGGGCGTAATCGTCGCGTACGAATTTGGCGAATTTCGCGTAGGCGGGCGCGACCTCGTTCTTCACCGCGCTTTCGATTTTTTCGCGCGGTAGCTTTCGATCCGACTCCGAGATGGAATCGGGGAATTTGCGCAGCGGGTC
>DATFVD010000079.1:0-15587 GCA_035260505.1 Terriglobales bacterium | reverse complement strand
CTTCTGGCATTCGCGCAGAAGAGTGTGGGTCTGCTCAGCGGAGATGATGTTGCGGGCAAATAGAATCACGCCCGCCGGCTGAATCTTGGTGAGCAGGGAAGCGAGGCGTGGAGACATCTCGGTCCCGTCGAAGCCGATGATGAGGAGTTGGCCGATTTGCGAATGAGCACTGCGGGTCTTCGGCATCGCTAGTCGATCTGCCTCTTCAACTCCGCTAGCAAGTTTAGCGCCTCCAGCGGCGTCAGCCGGTCCAAATCGACTTCGCGAAGCTTTTCAAGCACTGGCTGCGACAGCGGGGTGAAGATGGTCAACTGCGTTGGACGTTCCGGCTCCGTGGATGAGCCTGGCGTTAGATGCTCCGAGAGCCGCCGCTCAGCCGATTCATGCTCGGCCAGCACTTCCCGCGCGCGCACCAGCACTTCGTTCGGCAGTCCCGCCAGCTTTGCGACTTCGATTCCGTAGCTGCGGTCGGCCGCGCCCGGTTCGACCCGGCGCAGAAAAACCACGCCTCCGCCTGTCTCTTTGACCGACACGTGATAGTTTTTTACTCCACTCAATTGCTCCGCCAACTCGATCAGTTCGAAATAGTGCGTCGCAAACAACGTTTTCGCATGCACACGAGCGTGCAGATACTCGATGGACGCCCACGCGATCGCCAGTCCGTCATAGGTGGAAGTGCCACGCCCGACTTCATCGAGCAGGATCAACGACCGAGCCGTCGCCGTGTGAAGAATAGCCGCCGTCTCCGTCATCTCGACCATAAACGTCGACCGTCCCCGGGCCAGGTTGTCGCTCGCACCGATGCGCGTGAACACTCGGTCCACTATGCCCAGCCGAACGGAACGCGCCGGAACAAACGATCCCATCTGCGCCATAATCACGATCAGTGCCGCCTGCCGAAGATACGTGCTTTTGCCACCCATGTTCGGCCCAGTCAGCACCACGATGTTGTGTGTTGCAGCATCCAGAAACAGCTCGTTCGGAACGAAGCGTTCACTCCCCGCCGCCAGTTCCTGCAGTTCGATGACCGGATGACGTCCCTCGACAATTTCCAGATCAGCGCCATCCTCGGCCTTTTCAGCTTCATCGAAACTTTGCTCAAACCGCGGTCGACAATAATTTCGCAACGCTGCGATGTGTGCCAGGCAGCCCAGCACATCCACTTCCGCCAGTGCCAGCGCGGTTTGCCGGATGCGCTTGGCCTCGACGGCAATGGCAGAACGCAAGTCGGCAAACAGACGCCGCTCGATTTCGACAATCTTTTCCTGGGCATCGAGAATCTTTGACTCATACTCCTTCAGTTCCGGAGTCGTGAAACGCTCGGCATTCACCAGTGTCTGCTTGCGTTCGTAGTTGGCGGGCGAGAGGTGCAGGTTCGCCCTCGAAATCTCGATGTAGTAGCCAAAGATGGAATTGAACTTTACTTTCAGCGACCCAATCCCGGTCCGCTCCCGTTCGCGCGTCTCCACTTGTGCGAGGTACTGTTTCGAATTGCGGCTCAGATCGCGCAGTTCGTCGAGATCCTTATCGACGCCGGCAGCGATCACCCCGCCATCGCTCAGCGTAAGCGGAGGCTCTGGAACCAGCGTGCGATCGATCTTCTCCCGCAGATCGCCCAGTTCGTCGATCGCGATATGCAGCGTAGACAATCGCGCAGCCGACTGCCGTGCGTCAGAAAGTTCGGCCAACACCGTTCGCGCCTTGGGAATTCGTGCAAGCGATGCCGCCAGGGCCAGCACGTCCCGCGGATTCGCCGTCTCCAGCGTGACCCGGCTGAGCAGACGTTCAAGGTCCAGAATTCCATCGAGCGCACGCCGCAACTCTTCGCGGCGCACCGTGTCTTTGACCTGCACCTCAACGGAATCCAGCCGGCCATTGATCTCGGACGGATCCAACGACGGGCGCAGCATCCATGTGCGCAGCAACCGCTTGCCCATCGGCGTCACGGTTGCATCCATGCAGCGGAACAGAGTTACACCTGCATCCGTTCCCGCGAATAGTGGCTCGATCAACTCCAGGTTGCGCACCGTCACCGCATCGAGTACCAGGCAATTCTGCCTCTCGTAGAAGCCGATGCGGTCCACATGATCGAGCGTGCCGCGCTGGGTTGACCGGATGTAATACAGGATCGCCCCGGCCGCTGAAGCCGCCGCCGGTTTGCCGGCTAAGCCGAAGCCCTCGAGCGAGAGCACGCCGAAATGATTCTCCACGAGCGGAATGGCGTGGTCGGGAGCAAAGATCCAGTCGTCGAGGGGAGTTTCGGCCCAGCCGGAGCCGGAAACCCGGGCGAGAGGCGAGGTGCCTATGTCCGTGTGGGGACGGGCGACTCGCCCGTCTGGGGCAGCGGAGGTAACCAGATGACTGCCTGCGGAGCGTTCCAGTAACGGCGCGGAAGACCCATAAAGCATTTCTTTTGGCCGCAATTGTTCAAGTTCCTCTTGAATACGGCGTCCGGCCGATTCGCCGGCGAACTCCGTCGCCCGGAACTCGCCGGTCGAAAGATCGAGCGCCGCAAAACCCACGCGATCTCCGACCGTTGCCACCGCCGCCAGAAAATTGTTCTCCTCCGCGTTTAGCGACGAATCCGCAGCCGTGCCCGGCGTGACCACGCGCGTCACTTCGCGACGCACCAGCTTGGTTGCGAGGCGAGCGTCCTCAACCTGCTCGCAGACCGCGACCTTGAATCCGCGATGGACCAGCTTAGAGATGTAGCCCTCGGCGGCGTGGTACGGCACGCCACACATCGGGATAGCCATCCCCTTTTCTTTGTTGCGCGAGGTCAGAGTGATCTGTAACTCGCGCGCCGCGAGCACCGCGTCGTCGAAGAAAAGCTCGTAGAAATCCCCCAGCCGGAAGAACAGCAGAGCGTTGGGATGCTCTTTCTTGATCGTGGCATATTGCCGCATCAGCGGCGTCGAGGGCTCAGACATAGGGCAATTTGTGATTGGTAATTTGTAATTTGTAATCTCGTAATTAACAATTCTATGCCGGAATGGCTCCTAACGTCGGCAAGTTGAAATCGCACAAAGACTTCAAATTACAAATCACCAATTGCAAATTACAAATTATTTTGTTCTTCTTACTGCCATGGAATTGCGCAAAGATCCCATCACCCGGTCCTGGGTTATCACTGGTGACGATGTTATGGAGCCGCCTGCACGCTCTGAGGCGTGCCGGTTTTGCGGGCCGTCGGCCGAGCCGGCCCAAGTCATCGCCAACCTCCCTGGCGTGGAGGGCAGCGCATGGTCGGCGCGTTCTGTAGTCCATCCGCATGCGCTCTATCACATCGAGGGCGAGGCGGCTCGCCGCGGCGACGGCCTCTATGACCGCATGGGATCGGTGGGCGCACACGAGGTTCTGCTCGAAAATCCCCGTCATGACGGTCATCTCTGGAACGCGAGCGATGTCGAAGTTGAGCAGTTCCTGCGCCTGATCGCGCTGCGGATTCAGGATTTGAAGCGTGACAGCCGATTTAAGTACGTCAGCGTTTTCAAGAATCACGGCGTGGGGGCCGGACAGGAATTCGACCACCCGACTTCCCAACTGACCGCAACCACTTTCGTGCCGCGCCGCGTCCTCTACGAGCTCCGCGCCGGACGCGACTATTTCGAGACCAAAGAGCGTTGCGTCTTCTGCGACATCCTGGCCCAGGAAGAGCATCAGGGTCTGCGCATCGTCGAAAATCGTGGAGACTACGTAGCCTTCTGCCCTTATGCGCCACGCGTTCCATATGAGACCTGGGTTATACCCCGCAGCCATGAATCGTCCTTTGAGCGTACCGGTTCATCGCGCGTGGGCAGCCTGACCGATCTCGCTGCGCTCCTGCGCCGCACGCTGCAACGTATCCGCAGCGTCACTGAGGCTTTCCATTTAGTGCTCCACACTTCACCCAATAGCCAACATCCATCGGCGACACTCGGATATTGGAAAACGCTCGATGACGATTATCACTGGCACATCGAGATTCTTCCTATTCTTGAGGCCAAGGCAAGGTCATATACTTTCAAGGAGATTTATTATTCGCCTGTGACTTCTGAGACTGCGGTCAAACGTTTGCGGGAGGCGAAGATCTAGTTCATGTTAAGAAAAACGATACAGCAAAAAAGAATCGCCGGCTTGCTGACTTTGGCTTGTGTTTACTTGGCCGGGGGTCAGGCGGCGTCCGCTCAAACCTCGCCGCCTCCCACCGAGAAGCAGACAGTCCTCTGGATGAAGCTGGAAAAATCCATTCTTGACATCGACCGCAGCCTCGACGGCGTCATGGGCGTCGCCATCGTCGATCTTACCGACGGACACAAGTACCTGCTTCATGCCAATGACGTTTACCCGCAAGCCAGCTCCATCAAGATTTGCGTCCTGGCTGAACTCTATCGGCAAGCCCAGCAAGGCAAACTGAAACTCACCGACCTCTACACGGTGAACGCCGCCGATCTGGTTCAGGATAGCGACATCATGGGCGGACTCACGCCCGGCGTCACGAAGATTACGCTTCGCGATCTCGCGACCATGATGGTCGCCGTCAGCGACAACTCCGCCACCAATGTCCTCGTCGATCGCGTTGGCATGGACAACGTGAATGCGTTCCTGAACGCGCAGGGTCTGCGCGACACCCGTCTCCGCCGCAAGATGATGGATCTCAATGCCGCCGCCGAAGGCCGCGAAAACGTCTCCACACCCAATGAGATGCTGGACCTGTTACAGGCGCTCTACCGCGGCGAGATCCTGAACAAAGAGATGACGGCCGACTTCTTCAAAGTCCTCTCCACGCACAAGGACAGCTGGATCCCGCGCAATCTCCCCGACGATTTGAAGATCGCGGACAAGCCCGGAGCTCTCGAAGGCGTGCGCAACGATTCGGGCGTGATCTTCGTCGACAAGCGTCCGTTTGTTCTATGTGTAATGACGACCTATCTGCGTCGCGAGCGCGACGGGGAAGAGGCCATCAGCAA
Source organism: Terriglobales bacterium (assembly GCA_035260505.1). Lineage (GTDB taxonomy): Bacteria > Acidobacteriota > Terriglobia > Terriglobales > Acidobacteriaceae > Acidiflorens. The sequence goes on along the minus strand of DATFVD010000079.1, from coordinate 10,638 downwards.
CATCGCGCTTGCCGCCTGGGGAATGTTCGATCGCATGGCGCGGGCGAGTGAGTATGGGAGAGTGATTTCGCCGGGAAATAGCAGTAGGTAGTCTTCGGTCGTTAGTCGTTAGTCGTTCGGGATTGCTATGTTCCTCAATGTCCCTGCACTAATTTCAGTTTGTCTTGCGTTTTTTGTGGAATCCCCAGAGTCCCGTCCTCCTCCGGTTCGCGAACGACCAACGACTAGCGACCAACGAATGCCCTTTTGCGAACGACTAACGACCGCCCCATGACCATCCGCCGCCTCAAAACTTACACTGGATCCCAAGGTTACGTTTACCAGTACTACTTCGTCGGAAAACGCCCCGCCCCGGCATCTGACGCGAACGAGTACATCTTTGACGTCACCTCCGACCGCAGGCTGACTTACGCGGTCAGTATTTTCCTCCCGCATAAGGTCGTCGCCGCTTGGGCCGAATCCCACCTACGTCCCCTCGGCGATTCCGAGCAGTACGCCGCCGTCAAGATGCGTCTGTTCCGTGCCTTCGACGAAATGGAAGAAATGCAGGCACACGGCCGGCAACTGCAGATCGACTCGCAAACTCTGGAAGAATCTCTAGCGTCGCTAGGCGTGGAATAGGTTCGCGGGCTCCGCTCTTTGCGGCCTGGTGCAATAGATAAAGATAAGCGTCCCCGGCAGACGGTGGCCTGGCAAGCGCCGCCATCGCTGACGACGCTTCCAGTCCTTGCCGAACTCGGCCCGCTTACTTGGTTATGTGTGCTATCCAGTTGCCGAAATTGAACTGGGCGTCAAAGTACTGGCCGGCGATGGTGGATCCGTCGGCAGAGATGCTGACTGCGGTATAGAGGGTCATGCCCGCCGGAATTTTGGCACCCATCTGCCGCAGCGCCTTTGCGAGTTTGATCGTGCCACTGGCAGACGTCCAAACAAAAGCGTCGATCCCGTGACCAAACGGATCGCCGCTCCACCCGACCACGACTCCATTATCCGAGATGCTGTTCGGGACGCTTTGCTCTGTCGGCGAATGCCTGATTGTGCCCAACGAAAGCAACCCTCGTTTGTCGGAATAAAGGAACGCGGTACCGTTCGCGCCAGCGTAGCGCTGTCCAACGATGTTTCTACCGTTGCTGGACACAGCCGTGGCCTCGCCGAGAGTGTTGGAACCGAGAAACAAGTCATGCTTTCCATTGACCCAGCGCACCGGACGACGCGGGCCCGTGGGATCTTCCCAGAAACCGACAACGGTGCTGGCGTTCGCCGAGATGGCGGTAGCTCGGCTGCTATGGTTGCCCGGCGGATGCCCTAGAGAGACGTTGCCGGTCGTCGCGGTCCATGCAAAAGCTTCGGCATCCTTGCAATTCCAGGCAAGTCCCACGGCCACAGTGCCGTTGGCGTTCAACCCGTAGCCGCTTCCCCAGCTGTTGCCGACGCTAGTGCAACCATTCGCGGGATGGCCCAGATCGACCAGACCCTTTGCGTTCCAGATGGCCGGACGGGCGAAACCGTCCGCTCCGATGTAACCACTGATGATGGCCGAGCCGTCACGCGAGATCCCGATTGAGGATGAATAGGTATCGCCCGGACCGAGATACTGGAACCCGGTGTTGGCCGTCCAGCGGTAGATCTCCCCTCCGTAGTTCGCGGCCATGACCGAGCCATCGCCGGAAAGGGCGAAATTCGTCCACGTCCCTGTCAGGGGATCGGCAATGATCTGGAAGGTTGCGGTTGACGCATTCGCCGGGAGGCAAAGTGCGAGAGACAGGCATATTAGACCTGCACTAATCAAATATTTGGCCATTATGTTTTTGGGGTCCTTTTGGTGTTGAGCGCCGCTGACGATCTCTTTGTGGCAATTAAGTATACAGAGTAAACGCAACTAAACAATCCCGCCGCAAATTCACAAGAGGTGCTATGCTCCGCTGTGCTTTGACAGCGCTGCTATAAGGTCGCAGCGACCTATGGAGGGACTTTGGCAACTGCTGCTCCCGGATCCGTGACTCGTAGAAATTCATTCCAGGCGAAGCATGCCATGTGGATTGTGTTCGGTCTGATGACGGTGTTCGTCCTGGTCACTCGCGACCGGACACTCCTGGATTCCCGCTCTTTCCTGCGTCAGCGCTATGCAGTAATTCCATGGCTAATGTTTGCGCATGGCATTCCTGGGGCTCTCGCGCTTCTCCTCGGCGTGTTCCAGTTTTCGAGCCGTCTGCGCCAGCGCTACCTACAAGTGCATCGCGTGGTGGGACGCATCTACGTCGGTTGTGTTGCAATCTCTGCGCCGGCTGCCATTGTGGTTGCCATCTCGCTGCCTATTATGACTCTCGCTATGGCTTCTACGATCCAGGCGGTCGGCTGGCTTGCGACCACTGCCACCGGCCTCTACTGCATTCGCACGGGCAGGATCCAGCAGCACCGCGAGTGGATGATGCGCAGCTATCCGTTCGCTATGGTGTTCATTGTCGTTCGCGCCATCAACTCCATTCCCGCTATCGCTCGAATGGGGGAGATCGGCATTGCCACCGTGGTTTGGAGCGTCATTGCGACGGCGTGTTTCCTGCCGTCGTTTGTGATTGCATGGCAGGCGTTGGCAACGAGCCGACGGACGGCGAAGGTTCCGACGGCGTAGGGGATTCTCTGCGCGCCTCGCAGCCCCATTCACCGCCGTGTGACCGCGTCACAAGCACCTGCGACAAGCTGGTTTCCCCGCCCGGCCAACTATAATCATCCAGCCGGGCTGGCGAGGTATCCACCGGCCTGCAAAAGCATCTAAGAATGATGACCCTGGTCTGGCTGCGCGTCGCGCTCGTGTGCTATGCGGCGGGATTGCTTTATGCGCTGGTTGCGCTGACTCGCGCCTCCGAAATCCTCAGCAAAGTCGCGCTCCATGCCTCCTACCTCGGCATGGTGTTTCATCTCGTTTCGCTGACCGAAGCTGTCGTGCAGTCTGGCCAGTTCGCATCGGCCTCAGTCCATAATGCGGAATCGCTGCTGGCTTTCCTGATCATGGTCGTCTTCATGCTTGCCTACCTTCTATACAAGACGACCACCCCAGGCATTGTGATTTTTCCCCTGGTTTTTCTGCTGACCTTTGTCGCCGCCACCGGCCAGCAACCGCTCGTCTTCGCTTCAGATGTTGTGAAGAAGGGCTGGCTGGCTGTGCATATCCTGATGATCTTCACCGGATACGCGGCGCTCTTCCTGAGTTTCGGCGCCAGCATCCTGTACCTCATGCAAGAACGCGCTTTGAAATCCAAAAGTGCGAGTGGAATGTTCTCCCGACTGCCTGCGCTCCAGGTCATTGACGACATCGGCTACCGCTCGCTCATGCTTGGATTTCCTTTCATGACTCTGGGCTTGATCGCGGGTTCCGTCGTCGCCGAGGCCACCTACGGCCGTATTGATTTTCTCGATCCCAAGATTCTGCTTTCGGTCCTGATGTGGGCCGTGTATCTGTTGATGGTGTTTACGCGCCTGAACGCCGGATGGCGCGGCCGCCGCGCCGCTCTGCTTGCCAGTGCGGCCTTTGCTACCGCGGTCGTGGCCTGGATCGCCAACTACTTCAGCGCCATGCACAGGTTCATCGCGTCATGAAATTCCAGCTCATCGGCGTCAATCACAAGACCGCGCCGGTCGAGGTGCGCGAGCGCCTGGCGATTCCCGAGTCGCGTTTGCCCGAGGCCTGCAAGAAACTGGCCGAGCATCCCGCCGTTTCCGAGGGCATGATCGTCTCCACCTGCAACCGCGTCGAATTTATCGCTACGATGAAGAACGGCGCCGGCGACCTGCGTGAATTCATGCGCGAGTATTTCGAAACCGATCTCGCCGAGTTTGAAAATCATCTCTATGAATTTCGCGAAGATGAGGCCGTCCGCCACGTCTTTCGCGTCGCCGCAAGCCTCGACTCCATGGTCGTCGGCGAGCCCCAGATTCTGGGACAGGTCAAGGAAGCCTACGCCACTGCCCGCGCCGTCGGAGCAGTGCGCGCGCAGCTCGATCAGTTACTCACCCGAGCGTTTGCTGTGGCCAAGCGCGTCCGTACTGAAACCGCCGTTGGATCTTCGTCGGTTTCGATTGCTTCGGTGGCCGTCGAACTGGCCAAGAAAATCTTCGGAAGCCTGAATGGCAAGAGCGTCTACCTGGTGGGTGCGGGGAAGATGAGCGAGTTCGCGGCTCGGCATCTGCTCGCGCATGGCGCGGCTTCGATCTTCGTCGCGAATCGCACCTACGACCGCGCCATCCGGCTGGCGCACAAATTTGGCGGACAGGCGATCGAGTTTAGCCGGCTTTACGAATCCTGCGAGCGCGCCGATATCGTAATCACGTCCACCGGCTCGCCTCATTTCATCTTCCGGCCCGAACACGGCGGAAAATTAATGGCACTGCGCCGTAACCGACCCATGTTCTTCATCGATATTGCCGTTCCTCGCGACGTCGATCCCGAGATGAACAGGCTCGACGGCATTTTCGTCTACGACATCGACGATCTGCAGCAAGCGGTAAGTTCCCACGTCGCCGATCGCAAGAAGGAGGCGGAAAAGGCTGAGGCCATCGTCAACGGCGAAGTCGACAAATTCCATGCTCGACTTCAGACTCTCGACGTTGTTCCCACCATCGTCAGTTTGCAGGACCATCTCGAAACCATTCGTCAGGCCGAGATTGATCGTGTTCGAGGCCGGCTCGGTTCCATGACCGCGGACCAGGAACTTGCGGTAGAAGCACTGACTCGCGGGATCGTCAACAAAATCATGCACACTCCGATCAGCACCTTGAAGACGGCGGCCCGCGAGCCCGAATCCACCACCGTAATCGACCTGGTGCGCCGGCTTTTCAACCTGCAGGCTAAAGATAACGACGATGAGCAACAAAAAGTTGCCGGTTCCAAGTCCGCCCGTGGGCCTGGTCCGGAAAGAGGAGCAGAAGAGTGACGTCCCGACTCCGCATCGGTTCTCGCGGCTCGCAACTTGCTCTCTGGCAGGCCCATCATATCTCTGACCTGCTCCGTGCTCAGGGACATACCGTGGAGCTTGAGATCATCAAGACCACGGGCGATAAAATCACGGATGTTGCCCTCGCTAAAGTCGGCACCAAGGGCATGTTCACCAAGGAAATCGAAGAGGCCCTTCTCGAAAACCGTATTGACCTCGCCGTGCACAGCTTGAAGGATTTGCCAACGGAGCTTGCCTCCGATTTCGAGATCGCCGCCATCACCGCCCGCGAAAATCCGCGCGACGTTTTTTGTTCGGTGAAGTTTGCCAGCATCGAAGAACTGCCGCAGCACGCAAACGTTGGTACCAGCAGCCTGCGCCGTCAGGCCCAGTTAAGGGCTCTTCGTCCCGATCTTCAGATGCACCCGCTGCGGGGCAACGTTGACACGCGCCTGCGCAAGCTCGAATCCGGCGACTACGACGCGATTATTCTCGCCGCCGCCGGCCTCAACCGTCTGGGCAAAATTCAACGGATCCGTCAGCAGATCCCGATAGAAGTGATGACGCCAGCCGCCGGACAAGGCGCCCTGGCAATCGAAATTCGTAACGGCGACTCGGCAACCCGGGCGGTCGCCGCATTTCTCGATGACGATGCCTCTCGCGCCACCACCACCTGCGAGCGTGCCCTGCTCAGCAAACTCGGGGGCGGTTGCCAGGTCCCTATCGGAGCCTTCGCCGAAATAAAGGAAGGCCGCCTTCGCCTGAGTGCGCTTGTAGCCCATCCCGATGGAACAAAAGTTCTGCGTGAAACACGCGAGGGCGACGATCCCATACGCCTGGGCGAAGAAGTCGGCGAAATTCTTCTCCGTCGAGGCGGCAATGTTATTCTCGATGAAGTCTACGGTGAGGGTTTCGCTCTACCGCAGCAACCGTAGAGGCAGGTCCCAGATGTTAGGTCTCAGGTCTAAGGAAAAACCTGACGCCTGTGACCTAGGACCTGACACCTGCTCCATGAAGCCAAACGAAAACCATCCCCTCTCTGGAACCCGAGTTCTTGTCGGACGCGCCCGGCATCAGGCCGGAAGCCTTTCCGCGGGCCTACGCAGCCTGGGCGCTTCCGTCATCGAGATCCCCTTCATTGAGATTCGCAAGCCGCAATCGTACCAGCCGCTCGACGATGCTCTGAAGAATATCCGGAGCTACGAATGGCTTATTCTGACCAGCGCCAATGGCGTCGAAGCAATGTGGGAGCGTGTCCGGAGACTTCGCCTCACGCGCAGGACTTTCAAGCATCTGCAGATCGCTGCCATCGGGCCCGCAACAAAAAAGGCGATTGTGAAGCATGGCCTGAACGTCAAGATGGTTCCGGAGGAGTACGTCGCCGAGTCTGTGGTGAAGGGACTGCGCGATAAGGTCAACGGTAAGCGCCTGGTGCTTATAAGAGCCAAAGTCGCCCGCGACGTGATTCCAGAGGAACTGCAAGCGGCCGGTGCGATGGTGGATGTAATCGAGGCCTACGAAACTGTGGTGCCCGAGAAATCACGCGCGCGCCTGCGTGCGCTGATGAAAAATGCGGCTCGGCGGCCGCACGTTGTGACCTTCACCAGTTCTTCCACAGCGAAGAACTTTGCTGAACTATTGAGCAACTCCAAGGGTTCGCTCACTGCAGCTCTGCTCAAGCATGTCCAGTTTGCTTCGATTGGTCCGGTGACGTCGGCGACGCTGCGCGAATTGCATATGCCGGTCGCAATCGAGGCCCGTGAATTCACCACGGGTGGACTGATTCGAGCAATCGTTCTCGCCCGCTACGCAGAAACGTCCATGTAGAGACGGGGCTTGCCCGTCTGCTTTTGTCGTGGTGGGAGGCGCGGCAAGCGTCTCTACGGGAAATCGGAGGCACGCTACTCCGGGGTTGGATTCGAAGCGCCCCGCGGCGGGTCAATCGAGTCCAGATACGCCTGCATGCGTGCTTTTCCGTCGACTGGCATTCCGGTGAATTCGATTCCATTACCCACGCCCGGATCGCAAGTTCGGACTACCGCCGTGATATTGACATGCTCCGATTCCAGCCAGAAATCCACGCGCAGCACAGCTCCGAGCGGCAAAGGCAGCATGCTCTCGACATAGCATCCGTTGCCGCTTACGTCGGTGGCACTGATCCGGATGGGCGCATTGACGCGCTCGTCGCGAAGCTCCAGGGGAAGCGAAATCTTATGCCGATGAAAGCGCCTGCGGTTGGAGGGAGAAATCGTCACCGTCGCTCCGTCGAGCGGCAGAAAGCTTTTCCACGGGCATTCCTGATCGGCGAGCAACTTTACTCCCACCTGATTTTTTCTGACCGAGCCGGCGTTCATCACCCAGATCACGGTGCACCGCGTCTTCTTCTCGTCGCACTCTACTCCGACTACGTCGCCCACTTTCAGTTCGTTGTCGACTCCGGAGATCAGCGCACCCGCCGAACTGATGTTCTGGGCGCGAGCATGCTGGGAAAAGGGGCGCCCCCCGGCGCTCATACCCCATATACGCACCGGCAAGTCCACACTAAGGCGAGGTTCTTTTGGCAGGTAAGCCATGCCTTATCCTCATATCTGTTGGTGCGATAATACCGCCCTCGGATGCGGTGCGATATTACAAAGTGTGCCGGAGCAGTAACGAGCGAAGCACCACTTTCGATACCTGCCCATCATCATTCGACGGCGACTTTCTGGGGAATTTCCGCGGGCGTTGCCGCGAATTCACGATAACCGATGACACGAATCTTTTGTTCCTCCAGAAACTGTCGCAGTTCCGCCGAAAGAAGCAGACGCCGCTCCTCTTCGCGAGAATCGAGCAATCGGGTGCCGGCTGCGCGCAAGTCGGCGTCTTTGTAGCCGGGATGGCAGACGAGTTCCCACGTTCCCTCGGGAAGGCTCGCGAGCGTCTGCCGCAGCAGGGAAGTATAGCCAGAGCTCTCGCCGGAACCCTCGAGTGATCCGGTCTCGATCACTCCCACCACGCCGTCGGGCGTAAGCAATCCAGCGCGCTTGGTCTGCTGGCGAAATCGCCCGGAGAAGGTATGCAGCATGCGCACCTGGCCATAACGTTTCCAGAGATCGTGCCTGCCTTTGAATTGACGGGCTTGCATTGCTTTCACGGGAACGAACGGATTGCGGATCGCGCGAACGCCGCAAATCCGTGCAGCTCGCAACAGCGCCGCAAAAATCTCGGGGAAAACGTGCGCGTGTTTGTGGGTATCAATGTGAGTGACCTGGAGCCCCGCCGCTTGAATCTTCCTGATTTGCGCAGTGATTTCCGCAACCAGTTGATCTCGATCGAAGCCTCCCAACATGGCCCGCGCGGCGAAAGCAGAAAGGCTGGAGTAGAAATGATCCGGCTCTGCCGAGCGGATTGCGAGCAACGTATCTACCGCGTCCGGTGGTGACACCGGAGTTCCGCTCACCAGGACGACGTGGCATCCCACCGAGAGATTCGGCGCCGAACGGGCCGTCGTCACTGCGTCCTCGAATGCGGCGCCGTTGGCCATCAAGGTCGCCGCCGACACGACTCCGCCAATATGGGTTTCGATAATGGCTCGATTCACTCCCGCGGTCAGCCCGAAATCATCGGCATTGACGATTAATTGTCGCACGCAGAAAGTGTAGCAGCGAAAGTGTAGAGGCCGCGCCTCGTACGTTCCGGATCGTTTGACCGGCAAGGAACGGTCCAGTATTCTGGGCATTAGTTTTTCTGAAGTTCTTCCGCGGGCGGCGGAGATGAAACGCATCGGGATCGCATCCGCCGGAGCGGGCGGTTAGCTCAGTTGGTTAGAGCGCCTGCCTTACAAGCAGGAGGTCGCAGGTTCGAGTCCTGCACTGCCCACCATCCTAGCCAAGCGTTTCATTCACTGGTGTTCCAATAGGAGGACTCGTGAGCGCTGACGCGAAGACCGACATGGTTTCACGGCGTGGGTTTCTGGGAGTGGGGTCGGCGGCGCTGGCGGCTGCCGGGATGCTATCGGCGGCTGATGCGGCGGGCCAAGAGCAACATCCATACCCAACGAAAAACGATAAAAGCGCCAGCGCTCCTGGTCCAGGAAATCCCGCCCTGGACGCGCAAAATCCGGAAGCTTTCTTGCCCCCACCAACTGACGCGGGTAGCGTACAGACATTCAAATACCCTTTCGGACTCTCTCACAAACGAATGCAAGAGGGTGGATGGTCGCGCGAGGTAACGGTCCGCGAGCTTGCGGTTTCGAAGTCAATGGCCGGCGTGGACATGCGATTGACCGCGGGAGGCATACGAGAGCTGCACTGGCACACGGCCGCCGAGTGGGCCATTATGCTGTACGGAAACGCGCGAATCACCGCGATTGATGCCGACGGCAAGAGCTTTGTCACTGACATTACCGAAGGTGATCTCTGGTACTTTCCCACCGGAATTCCGCATTCCATTCAGGGCCTGAATCCCGACGGCGCGGAGTTTCTGCTGGTCTTCGACGATGGAAACTTCTCGGAATACGAGACGGTGCTGCTCACAGACTGGATGGCGCATACGCCGCATGACGTGCTGTCGGCAAACTTCGGCGCGAGTCAGCAGGCGATGGAGAAAATGCCGAAGAGGGAGAAATTTATTTTCCAGGCTGCGGTTCCTGGCCCGCTCGCGGCCGATCAAAAGGCGGCCGCCGGCTCGCGGGGCGCATCCTCGCAGGACTTCGCATTCCGTACGATACAGCACGCGGTTACGAAGCGCACCAAGGGAGGCGAGGTACGGATCATTGATTCCAGCAACTTCAAAGTTTCCACCACGATTGCGGCGGCGGTGGTAACCGTCCATCCGCGAGGGATTCGCGAGCTCCACTGGCATCCCAATGCCGACGAATGGCAGTACTTCATCAGCGGTACAGGAAGAATGACGGTGTTCGCAACCGGAGGCCGCGCCCGTACTGCGGACTTTCAGGCCGGGGACGTTGGCTATATCCAGAAAACGCTGCCCCACTATATTCAAAACACGGGCGACACCGACTTGAAATTTCTGGAAGTGTTCAAGAGCGGCTTCTATCAGGACCTCGCGCTCTCGGAATGGCTCAGCCACACACCACCGCAACTCGTGATGGCTCACTTGGGCATTGACAAGGCCACGCTCGACGCCATGCCGAAGGACGAAGTCGTGGTGATGCCGGAATAGTACGGTACCGTACACTTGAAGATGCCTCTGATTGTTGGAGGTCATAGGCCTCCTCAACCGTCTCGCGTCCTTTGTACGGTCACGGGTTTTTGGATAGATGAGAATTCGAAAACCTAAGTCCTACTTTGTCAATTTAGAGCTGTACTAAATTCGTGTTATTGCATCCAACAAAAGGCAACTTGGTCTTACCCGTTTCGGGTGCCGCCCGGCAAACATCTATAGGATTATCCGAGTAGAGTGGACCGCCGTGGGGTTATCATCCGAATAACTGGAGACCGTAATCCTCCGAGGTTAAAGGAAATGATCAAGCGCCGCACCCGCCTGTTCGCGATCGTACTGTACACACTAATGATGTTGGCCGTGGGAGGCGCTCTCCTGAGTCTTAACGGCTGCGGCGGGACCGCTGGCAGTCCTCCACCGCCGCCGCCGGGAAAGATTCTGCACGTGGTGGTGATCTTCCAGGAGAACCGCACCCCGGATAATCTTTTCCAGGATCCGGTGCTGATCAGCCGCGGCGCGGACATTGCTAAAAGCGGAAAAGACCACA
>DATFVD010000078.1:0-11101 GCA_035260505.1 Terriglobales bacterium | reverse complement strand
CGGCGGGGGGCGCGAAGCGGAGTTCTTATCGGCACCGCAGGTTACGCACGATATTGCGCATAGCGCGGTGGAGGAACAGGAGATCGAGGAAGAAGAAGCTGACCTTGTGTCCTACGGGGAAGAGCCCGGAGATGACGCGGGCTTCGAAGAACTGGAAGAAGAGACGCGGGCAGCCGGTGGAGAGCTGTCAGAGGCCGGTATTGGAGAGGTTGCTCCGGGGCTGGCAGCCGCCAGCGAGCAGGCAGCAACTGGCGACGTAGTTCCCGAAGCCGTTCTGGAAGCCGAAGAGCGGGAAGCTGAGGAGTTGGAACTCGAAGAGGCGCAGGCCGAAGCTGAGGCCCTTCTTGAGGCCGAGGCGATTGGCGAGGGTACCGTGGATGCGAGCGCGGAAGTTCGTGGCCCGGCACCCGAGGCGAGGTTGTTGCAGCGGACCCAGCGTCGCGGACCGGAACGCGGTTCTGACCGCACTTCTGACCGCACTTCGGATATTGACCGGCGCCGCGGACGGCGCGGTGGGCGGCGCTTCCGCAGTCGCGAAAACCAGGTGGTGCCGCAGATCAGCGAACTGCTCAAGGAAGGCCAGGAAGTACTGATCCAGATTGCCAAGGAGCCGATCGCGAAGAAGGGCGCGCGCATCACTAGCCACATTGCGCTGCCGGGAAGATTCCTGGTGTTCATGCCGACGGTGAACCACACCGGCGTATCGCGCAAGATCGCGTCCGAAGAAGAACGGCAACGGCTGAAGAGGATCATCCAGAGCGAGCGCGAAAACGGTGGCGGTTTCATCGTGCGCACTGCAGCGGCTGGTGCGTCGGACGAGGAACTGCGAGCCGATATCCGTTTTCTTAAAAATCTCTGGAACGAAATCAAGTCGCGCTCCGATGGCAGCAAGGCTCCGGCGTTGATCTATCACGATCTGAATGTAGTGGAGCGTGTACTCCGCGATCAGGTGAGCTCCGACTTCTCCGCCATCTGGGTCGACACCGAACAGGAATACGAGCGTATCGTGCGCTTCGCGAATCGCTTCCAGCCGGGGCTGGTCAAGCGCGTCAAGCTCTACACGAAGGAGACGCCGCTCTACGATCAGTTCGGGCTGAACGAGGAAATCAACAAGGCGCTGAAGTCGAAAGTCTGGCTCAAGAGCGGGGGATACATCGTCATCAACCAGACCGAGGCTCTGGTCGCGATCGATGTAAACACCGGTAAGTATGTCGGCAAAACTGCTCGTCTTGAAGATACGATCGTCAAGACCAATGTGGATGCGATCCGGGAAATCGTGCGCCAGATCCGGCTGCGCGACCTGGGCGGCATCATCATCATCGACTTCATTGACATGGATGAGCGGCGCAACCGGCAGAAAGTGATGCAGGCGCTGGAAGAAGCATTGCGCGCCGATCGCGCTCCGTCGAAGGTGCTGCAGTTCAATGATTTCGGTCTGGTCGCGATCACGCGCAAACGGGTGAAGCAATCCTTGGAACGCACGATTGGATCGCCGTGCCCTTATTGCCAGTCCACGGGCTTTGTGAAATCAGTGAACACCATCTGCAACGAGATCTACGTTGAGATGCGCAAGATCGCGACTCATCTCGAGCACACCGACGTGATGTTGCGAGTGAACCCGGAGGTCGCAAAAGCGCTAAAGGTGAACAATGCGCGGCTCCTGAACGAAATGGAGGAGCTCACGAAAAAGACCGTAATCATAAAGTCCGATCCGGCGCTGCACCAGGAGCAGTTCGATATTCACTAAGGGGTCAAGGTGGGGACGGGCGTCTCGCCCGTCCAGCGGACTCTCACGCTGCATCGATAAGCTTTGCGCCTTCAGCGATGCGCTCGCGTAGCCTTTCAAGCGAACTGCGTAGGGGCTCACTGCGTTCCTGCGTCTCCGTCTGCTGGCCGATGTTCAATGCGAGCCGTTCAACGGCTTCTGCGAGGCGCTTGGCGAGGTCGATGAGTACGACCAGGGAATCGGCGTGCAGCTTCCACACAGAATGGGAATTCCGCGAGCGCTTTAATTCCTCCATCTCGGTGGTGACGCGCGCGGTTACCGCCACTACGCGGAGCAGCATTCGGGCAGCGTCCGCCCGTGATCCTGATTGTTCAAGATAATCGGCGGTATAGGCTTCAACCTCGGCGGAACTTAGCATCAGGTTGAAATAGCGCATGGGCACAACCTGGCGAAACTTGGGGTCGGCGACCCGCACGAAGACCCGAATGGATTCTTCCACTCTCCGCAACTTGGCTTCTTCGACCGACAGCGCCTGCGGCGTAATGGCGACGGCCACATACTTCGGAGCGAGCGCCGGAGCGGCCGCCGCTCCCCCTGCGCCTACTGCGTGAACGGATGTCATGGAGTCTGCATTGGCGCGCCGGATAGGCGGCCGGCGTTCCAATTCCTTTTTCAGCCGGGAGACGCGGCGAAATTTTTCCAAGGCTGCGCCGTAGTCAACTTTCAGCAAGGCCTCCTGGTTCAGGGCGGCGACATGCTCAACGGTGACTTCGACGCCGTCGACTGTACTGAGGATGCTGCCGCCGAGTTCTTCGAGGCGGTTGGCGAAATTCTTGATTTCTTCCGTGGCGGCGGCGAACAGCGTGTGGAAACGATCGCCGAATGCGGCATTGTAAGGCGCGAGAGTAGCCAGTACTCCGGGGTGATAAATCGATTCGCCGAGCGAGGCTTTCAATTCCCGGACCCGCGGAATGATGCCGGAATCCATGAGCGTGCTGAAGTCCTGAAAACGATTCGCCTGGTCGAGCAAGGGACCGAATTCGCGCAGTAGTTGCACATGATTTTCCGGGAGTACGGGAACGTCGGACTCAGACAGGATTTCCAGCAGCGCGATTTCAAACGGAGACAGAGGAATCGAACCGTCAAGCCCATAGCCGCGCTGCTCCCACTGTCCAGCCACACGCGGATGGCGAAATAGAAAAGTCGCGACCAGATCGGTCTTGTCACGATTGGCACCGGAGTCGTCGCGGTGGCGCGCGAAGTAGCGCAGCAGCGCCTCCGCAACCTCGGGATCAAGGTCGGATTGCACGCCAAGTCGCAGCATGGCGGGAGTGATTGCCATGTCGAGGAGCTGGATCCAGAGGTGCATTTGAGCGAGCGTGGAGCGTACGTCCTCCGCGCGGCTGATGACGTCAGGGGCGAGTTCGGCGGGCGCGGGCAGCTCTCCGCTAAGTTGATCGCTAAGCAGCCGCTGGTAGAAGCTCTGCACCGTGGCGAGCAACGCCAGTTCCCATTTGGGATCCTCAACCAAAGTCAGCTCTCCTTAGAGATTGCACGCTAATGTTTCCAAATGGGGGTTCTCGTTTAGTAAAACCGAAAGGTGACGGCAGCGCAATTGGTTACCTGGTTACGGAAGTGTCTGCACTCCTACTCACCTGTAGAGACGGGTCTTGCCCCGTGTCTCTAGAGAAAACAGTTGCCCCGTACGGCTATTGAAAAACCACCGTTTTATTCCCATACAGCAGGATGCGGTTTTCCACGCGCCAGCGGACGGCGCGCGACAGGACGACTTTCTCGATGTCGCGGCCCTTCTGAACCAGGTCGTCGATGACGTCGCGGTGGTAGATGCGGACAACATCCTGCTCGATGATGGGGCCATCGTCGAGCACTTGAGTAACATAGTGAGCGGTGGCGCCGATCAGCTTGACCCCGCGCTGAAACGCCTGGTGGTAAGGCTTGGAGCCCACGAACGCCGGCAGGAAAGAGTGGTGAATGTTAATCAGGTTCCTGGAGCCCAGGGTGCCGATGAACTCGTTCGAAAGCACCTGCATGTAGCGAGCGAGAACAACCAGACTGCATTTGTGTTCGCGCACGAGCGCGATTTGTTTCTGTTCCGCTTCCTGTTTATTTTCTTTGGTCACAGGTACGACGAAATAGGGGACGTGGTAGAAGTCAGCGATGTGCTGGTTGTCGGGATGATTGGAAACGATCAGCGGTATTTCGCAGCGCAGTTCGCCGCTCTGATGGCGGTAAAGCAGGTCTTGCAGGCAGTGGTCATACTTTGAGACGAAGATGGCGATGCGGGGGCGGTCAGCGGTGTGTGCGAGCCGCCAGTCCATCTGGAAGTCGCGGGCGATGAGACCAAAGCGCTCCGCAAACTGGGCCAAGTCGAAATCAAAATCTGACGGGTCGAACTCAACGCGGGTGAGAAAGAGATTGGATTCCTCGTCTCCATGCTCATCGGCGAACAGAATATTGCCATTGTGGCGGAAGATGAAATCGGCAATCGACGCAACCACGCCTTTGCGGTCAGGGCAGGAGACGAGAAGGATGGCAGAGTCGTGCATAAACAAGTGTAGCGCCGGCGTCCTCGCCGGCTACTCCGGCCGCCGTGACGGCGGCGCTACCTCTTCAGCGCCTTTGCAATCTCGCGCGCGGCGTTGGCGCCGGAGCCGCCGGTGAGCCCTGTCCCCGGATGCGTTCCACTCCCGCATAAATACAGGTGTTCGATCGGAGTCTTGTAGCGCGCCCAGTCAAGCAGCGGGCGCATGGTGAAGAACTGATCGAGCGCGAGTTCTCCGTGGAAGATATGCCCGCCGGTGAGGCCGTAGGTTTCTTCGAGATCCTTGGGCGTGATGATCTGGTGGCGCAGGATGATTCGCGGCAGATTCGGTGCGTACTGCGCGATCGTCTTCACCACGGTTTCGCCGAGCGCGGTGCGCTGGCTTTCCCAGTCGCTGTCTTTCAATTTGTACGGAGCGTATTGCATGTAGATTGACATCACGTGTTGGCCTGCCGGAGCCAGCGATGGATCCGAAAGAGACGGAAACGTAATTTCAATATACGGATGACGCGAGAAGTTGCCATACTTCGATTCGTCAAAGGCGCGCTCGAGGTAATCGATCTCAGGGCTGATCTGGATGCGGCCCTTTAGCAGGTTGCCGTTACCCTTCTCCTTAAGCGCGGTAAATTCCGGCAGAGCAGAGATTGCGAGATTAATTTTTGCGACCGTTCCCATGCAACGGTAGTTCTTGATTTTCTGAACGAAGTCCGGTGTGAGATGCGCCGGATCGACCAGGCGCATGAGCGTGCGCTTGGGATCGGCATTCGAGACGACGGCTGGCGCAGAAATCTCTTCGCCAGAGGTGAGCACGACGCCGGTGGCGACGCCGTCATTCACGCGAACTTCAGCGACATCAGCGTCCGTGCGAATTTCCGCGCCCGCCTGTTTCGCCGCTGCAGCCATGGCCAGAGTGATGGCGCCGACACCACCGGCAGGGAACTGGACACTCCCCGCGGGAGATGGGTCACCGGCCGCGCGTAACATCAGCACGAGCGCACTGCCCGCAGACCACGGCCCCAGAAATGTCCCGAAGATGCCGCGCGCGGCGATGGTCGCGCGCAGCGGTTCTGTGTCGAAGAACTCAGCGACCAGATCGGCGGCGGCCATCGGTCCCCAGCGCAGAACGCGATACAAATCTTTCTTACCGAGATTCCTTATTGAGCGGCCCGTCTTCAGCATCCCCCAGAGATCGCCGCTATTGGGGCTGTCAATGTTCGGAGGCGTCAGAACGAGCGCTTCGCCGATGACCTTGCCAATCTTTCCCAGGGCAGCGCCGAAATCCACGTAGGAGGCAGCATCTTTCTGCGACCATTGTGTGATCTCCTGCGCGGCCTTTTTTGTATCGGAGTAGAGAACCAGCGCACGGCCGTCGGGCAGCAGCGAGACAGTATTCACGTCAGGAGTTGTGAACTTTAGCCCATGCTGCTCCAGTTGCATGTCGCGCGCGATATCCGCGCGGAGTGGTCCAGCATTGTGCGCGAGCGTGGAGCAACGGAACCCGGGATGAAATTCTTCGGTGATGGCCGCGCCGCCCACCTGGGAGCGGCGTTCGAGCACCAGCGGTTTGAAGCCTGCTTTGGCGAGATAGAAAGCGGTAACCAGACCGTTGTGCCCGCCACCGACGATGATGACATCGCGCGTTTCGGCCATAGGCCTATGCGGCTCCGTCTTTCAGAATTTCGAGAGCCGCCAGGCGTCCGGGCGCGCCCATGATGCCGCCGCCCGGATGCGTGGCCGATCCGCACATATATAAGTTTTTAATCGGCGAGCGGAATTGCGCCCACCCGGCAACCGGGCGGAGGAAAAACAATTGTTCGAGCGAGAGTTCGCCCTGAAAAATGTTGCCTTCAGTCAATCCCCACGTGCGTTCGAGGTCAAGCGGAGTGACCACCTGGCGGTGCAGGATGATGTCTTTTATGTTCGGCGCATATTCAGCGATGGTGTTGACGACGTTATCGCCGAACTTTTCTTTCTCTGTATCCCAGTCCAGGCCGGGCGCCAGCTTGTAGGGCGCATATTGCACGAAGCAGGAGAGAATGTGTTTTCCCGGCGGCGCGAGCGACGTATCGGTAAGCGTCGGAATTACCATGTCGATGTACGGATGCGAAGACCAGTGCCCGTACTTTGCTTCGTCGTAAGCTTTCTCCATGTACTCGACGCTCGGAGAGATCGAAATTGCGCCGCGCAAATGCGCGCCGACTCCCGGCATGCACTTGAAATTCGGCAAGCCGTCGAGCGCCATATTTACCTTGCCCGATGACCCGCGGAATTTGTAGCGTTTCACGCCGTCCATGAATTCATCAGGCAGATTGCCAGGTTCGATCATCTTGGTAAACGTGAGGCGCGGATCGACACTTGAAGAAACAACGTCGGCGTAAATCTCGTCGCCATTACCGAGCACGACGCCGATGGCGCGTCCGTTCTTAATCATGATCTGCGCAATCGGAGCCTCGGTGCGGATCTCAACTCCGGCCTCGCGAGCGGCGCCTGCAATCGCATTTGAGATGGCTCCAGTGCCCCCACGAGCGAATCCCCAGGCACGGAATGCTCCGTCAATCTCACCCATGTAGTGATGCAGCAGAACGTAGGCAGTGCCAGGTGAGCGTACGCCAAGAAAAGTTCCGATAATCCCCGACGCCGACATCGTCGCCTTAAGCACATCCGTCTCAAACCACTGTTCGAGAAAGTCGATGGCGCTCATGGTCATGAGCTGGACCTGGTTGTACTTGTCCTCGCTCGACATGCCCTGAAAGCGCCGTCCGATGAAGAGCAGCTTCATCAATTCTTTCGGATTCAGCGTCGCCGGATCAGGCGGAATCATGCTGAGAATCGGCTTTACGAAGCGGCACATCGCCTGCATTGCCTTGCCGAATTCGTCGTAGGCTTCGGCGTCTACGCGGGAATGGCGGGCAATTTCGCGATGCGTCTTGCCGTGGTCGTTCACGCGCCAAAGATGGTCCCCGTTTGGCATCGGTGTGAAAGTTCCATCGAGCGGTAGGATCTCAAGTCCGTGACGGGGAAGATCGAGGTCGCGAATGATCTCGGGCCGCAGCAGCGAAACGACATACGAGCAGACGGAAAACCTAAAGCCGGGAAAAACCTCTTCCGTGCAAGCCGCGCCGCCGAGGATGTGGCGCCGCTCGAGCACCAGCACTTTTTTCCCCGCCTTACCGAGGTAGGCGGCATTGGTGAGGCCGTTGTGGCCCCCGCCGATCACAATCACGTCGTATTTCGGACCGCGCGAACCAGCAGGCATACGTTGATCCAGACTGACTGTGAACTCTCTCAGAAAGTGACTCGCCATTCTATCGAGAAAGTATCGTTTTGTCGCTACTTACGCGCTATTTCTGACTCAGGGTCAACAAACTTCGGGGCTTGCCGCAGGAGTATTCGGGTGCATATAATCCGGCGTCAGGATAGTTTAGATTTCCTATGTTTCCCCTGCGAACCTCTGTAGCCTCTGTGGCAGAGATCTTCTCACCCACGAAGGCCACAGAGGTTCACAGGGGAAAGATACACGAGGTCGCCTTGCCCATCGGAACTGCATTTCACGAGAGAACTTTCGCCCTCTGCCAGAGTTTGAATTACCGCGAGTGGTCGGGATACTACACGGTCAGCGTGTATGAAGTGCATCACGAACACGAGTACAACGCGATCCGCAACGCGTGCGCGCTGATTGATATTTCGCCGCTCTACAAGTATTTGATCACCGGCAAGGATGCAACCAAACTGGTGAATCGCGTGATCACGCGCGACGTCAACAAAGTCGCCGTGGGGCAGGTCATGTATGCCTGCTGGTGTGATGAAGACGGCAAGGTCATCGACGACGGCACGATCACCCGTCTCGAAGAAAACAAATATCGCTGGACGGCTGCCGATCCGGGCCTGCGCTGGTTCCGGCAGAACGGCCTGAATATGGATGTTCAGATCGAAGACATCTCCGAGCAGACGGCGGCTCTGGCGCTGCAGGGGCCGACCTCGGCGAAGCTTTTGAAAACGGTTGCGGATGCCGACATTGCGAATCTGAAGTATTTTCGAAGGACGACAGGCAAGATTGCCGGGGTGCCAGTGGATATTTCGCGCACCGGATACACCGGTGACCTCGGCTACGAAATATGGATTCCGCTAAATGAAAGGGATGACGCCGTCAAAATCTGGGACACGCTGATGGACAGAGGCAAGCAGTTCGACATCCATGCCGCCGGAATGCTGGCTTTGGATGTGGCGCGCGTAGAGGCGGGACTGCTTCTGATCGAAGTCGATTATACAAGTTCCAAGAAGGCGCTGATTCCGTCGCAGAAGTATTCGCCGTACGAGTTAGGTTTCGGCAAGATGGTGCATCTTGATAAAGAAAACTTCATCGGCAAGCGCGCGTTGGCGCGGGAACAAAAGCAGGGCGTAGCGCGGCAGTTGGTTGGACTGGAAGTGGACTGGGTGGAAGTGGAAGAGCAGTTCGACAAGTTCGGACTTTCTCCAGCAGCGCCCAGCCAGGCGTCCCGCGTTGCGGTTCCTGTCTATGACAATTCCAACGGCAAATACGTCGGTAAGGCCACAACGACCGCATTCTCTCCATTGCTCAAAAAATTGATAGCGCTGGCCAGCGTGGGCACCGAGTATTCAAGGCCCGGCACCAAACTGCAAATGGAATTGACCATCGAAGCGCAGCGGATGAAGACGACGGCGACGGTCGTGTCGTTACCGTTCTTCAATCCGAAGCGGAAGACGGCCGTGCCCGTGTAGTTGCTCACGTCCGTGTCCGGTTGAAAGCTGGGACCTACTCCGGAGCAATTATTCTACGGCTCCCGCGCTTCCAGTAGAGATATCCCGGCACACCTAGCAGCACAATCGCGGCGCTCCCCAGCGCCTCGCCTGGCCGGTGGATGATGGTGTTGAGCGTCCAGGTGACGCCGACCAGAATGTAGATCGCGGGCAGCCACGGGTATCCGGCACAGCGATAGGGGCGGGGAACGTCGGGTCTTTTCCAACGCAAAACGAACAGGCCGATGACGGTCAGCGTGTACGACAGCACCATGCCAAAAATGACATAGGTATAAAGCTGGTCATAGCGTCCGCTCATCGTGAGGACTGCGCCCCAGATGCCTTGGCCGATCAGGCTGAAGGCGGGCGTGCGCCACCGGGGATGGATGGCGGCCATGCGGCGGAAGAACACGCCGTCCTGTGCCATGGCGAGGTAGACGCGAGAACCGGAGAGAGTGCATGCAGCCGCCGCGCTGAAACACGAAATCGCGATCATGGCCGAGAGCCAGACGGCGGCCGCGGGCGAAAATAGTTTCGTCGCAGCGGCGTGGGCGATGGTTTCGTACTTGGCGATCTCATTCAGCGGTAGGGCGTAAACATACGTCATGTTCATGGCGAGATAAATCACGCCCACTGCGAGCACGCCTAGAACCATGGCCAGCGGCACATTCCGCCGCGGGTCTTTCACTTCGCCTGCAACCCACGTGATGTAGACCCAGCCGTCGTAGGCAAAGAAGACGGCGATCAAACCGATGCCGAGAGCGGAGATCAACTGTCCGGGGCTCAGTCCCATACCTAATCCGCCCGGCGCCTGCGCACTGAAGTTCGACCAGTGTCCCTTGCCGATGGCGAACCCCAGAACAATGAAAACTGCCATGGCCGTGAACTTCGTCCAGGTGGAAACATTCTGGAGAAGCGCGCCCCAGCGCAGCCCGAAAACGTTGACGCATGTGAGGATGCCGATCAGCACCACCCCGACCGCGTGCGCGCGCGTGAACGGCATGCCTGCCAACGAAAAAATGACATGTTGCTGCGATATGACGGGAATGATATTCCCCATGTAAGCCGCGGAAGCGACCGAAAGCGCTGCGATGGTGCCGCCATTTCCTACCGTGAACAACATCCAACCGTAAAGAAACGCAACCAGGTCGCCATAGGCTTCGCGGAGGTAAATGTATTGTCCACCGGAGTCGGGAAACATGGAGCCGAGTTCGGCAAAGGCGACGCAGGCGCAAAGCGAAATCACCCCGCCGAGCACCCACACCAGAAAAAACAATGTGGGGTTCGGCAAAGGCCCAGCAATATCTTTGGCGGTAAGAAAAATCGAAGAACCGATGATGCCGCTCACCAGCAGCAACACGGAGTCAAGCAAACTCAACCCACGGACGAGACTCGGCTGCTGACCGGATGTTTCAGCTTCGGAAGCCGGGGAAACGGGAGCGGTGTTCATCAAGTTGTCGGTCAGTTGTTCATCCACAGATCAAGTCGTTGGTCGCTAGTCGTTGGCCGTTCGCGATCCGTCGTGCCGCCGGCAGAAGATGTTACCCGTTGTTGCCAACGACCAACGACAATCGATGAACGACCATCGACCGATTTACCCCATCCCCAGTTCATCCGAAGATTCCAGCGGCGTGCCGCAATGGCGGCAGATCACGGCGGAGCAATCACCGCAGATCAGTGGATCGCTGACTTCCACGGCGCAGACGGGACAGTACAACGCTGCCGTGGGTTTCCGGTCTTCTGGCGCCGGTTTCGAAGGGATCTCCATGAGCATGAACTATGAGCACGAAACTGTAGCACAATTCTCAGATGTGTTCGCCGGCGCGTTACTCCGGCGGCTTCCGCAGGATCAGGTCGCCCTCCGTCGGCGGCAGGGAGAAGGGAAATTGCCAGACCTTATCTTTCATCCAAACGCCCAGAATAAAATCTTCCCGCTCCTTCCAAGGGCCGATCCACTTGTTGCTGGTCCCGAAGAAGACCCAGCCATGGGTTTCGGGATTGCCGGGATTCAGCGTGGCGGGCTCGAGGCTTTGCGTACTCAGAAACTCGATGAA
>DATFVD010000077.1:0-7067 GCA_035260505.1 Terriglobales bacterium | reverse complement strand
GCCGTTTCTCGTGGTGGCGTTGATCGCAGTAATCCGGAGGATACTGGTCCTCACGGCAGAAGTGCCCAAGCTGCCGGAAGCAGGCGAGGCAGTTTTCCGGCATGCCATGCTGGAATTGGGCGTACTTACCGTTATGGTGCTTGTGCTCGTAGGTTCTTTGATTGTGCTGCAGAAGCATGGAAAGCGTGCGGTGTGACCGAAACGATTCCTAACTGCTACCGACCAGTGACGAACGACCATTGACAAACGACCAGCGACTAACGACCGGCAGCCGCGGCGCTGGCAGTGCGGTTATTGGCTAACAGCTTCAACATAGCCTGATCATCGGCGGGCCGTGAGAAAAAGTATCCCTGTGCCATCTCGCAATTGAACTGCTTGAGCAGGTTAATATGCTCTTCCTTTTCCGTCCCCTCAGCGACGACCTTCAACCCAAGATTGTGCGCGAGCACAATGATGGCCCGGACGATCTCCCGGTTTTCCGGGTCGGTGTCCATGTTCGAAATGAATGCGCGGTCGATTTTCAAGGTGTCCACGGGAATCCGGCGCAAGCGGCTGAGTGAGGAATAGCCGGTGCCAAAATCATCGATGCTCAAGCGCACGCCAAGGGCTTTCAATTGTGCGAGCACCTGGCCGGATTTTTCTGCATCATCCATCGCGATCGTTTCTATGATTTCGAACTGCAGGCAGCCAGGATCAACCCCGGTCTGATCAAGGCATTTGCGGATCTCGCTGACCAGATCGGGCTGAGCGAACTCCCGGGAAGTGATGTTCACGCTCATGGTCAAGGGCGGGCTGGAGGGAAATTCAGACTGCCACGATCGCAGTTGCTGGCAGGCTTCGCGCAGCAGTTGCCGATTCATGGGGATAATGAGCCCAGTCTCCTCCGCAACCGCGATGAACGCAATCGGCGGAAGTATGCTCTCCGGACGTTGCCACCTCGTCAATGCCTCGAAGCCCGTGATCTTGCCGGTTTGCAACGACACGATGGGCTGGTAGTGAACCCGGAATTCTCCCTGGTCGAGGGCCTTGCGCAGGTCGGTCTCCAGTTGCAGGCGCTTCACCGCATTCTCATGCATGGCCGTGTCCGACACTTCACAGCGGGCTTTGCCGGCCCGCTTGGCCCGATACATGGCGATGTCCGCGTCGCGCAGCAGATCTTCCGCATGGGTGTGCGGGCTGGTGCTGGCGGCAATTCCGATGCTCGCCGAAATTACGATCTGCTGCAGGTTCACTACAAAGGGAGTCGCGAGTTCCGCTTGCATTCTTTCCGCAACGCGTACCGCTTCAATGGGATCCCGGATGTCATCCAAAAGGATGGTGAACTCATCACCGCCGAGTCTCGCTAAGGTATCGTCATTGGCCGGGCGTTCAGGCACGTCGCTCATTCGCGGACGTGAGACGGTGTCGGCTCGCCGTACCGACTCCTTCAATCGTTGCCCGATTTGAATCAGCAGATCATCGCCCGCCGCGTGTCCCAGGCTGTCATTAATGATTTTGAATTCGTCAACATCTATGAGCAGCACCGCGAATTTATAGTTCGGGTGTCTTTTAGAGAGGGTCAGCGCTTGTTGCAACCGGTCGAGGAACAGAGCGCGGTTAGGCAGGTTGGTAAGTCCGTCGTGGAATGCATTGTGGGCCAGCATTTCTTCGGCCCGCTTGCGCTCGGTAATGTCGCGGTTCACGATGACAAGTTTGTCGGTCTGCCCTTTTGCGTTTCGGATCGGGCTCGCGGTCGATTCCAGAGTGCGCCAGGAGCCGTCTTTATGACGCACCCGGTATTCCATCCGTTCTCCCTGACCGCTCAACCGCGCTTTTTCCGCCGCTTGCAATACTCGCGGGCGATCGTCGGGATGAATTTGCTCAATCGATGAAGTGGCATTTAAGTCATCGGGAGAATACCCGAGAACCTTGAAATAGGCAGGGCTGTTGTACAACCGGCGGCCATCGTTGTCGACCAGCGCAATCATGTCGGCGGCATTCTCACTGATCAGTTGAAATAGCTGATCTCGCTCCGCCAGCTGGCGTCGAATGCGGTGCAATTGCATGTGCTGATAAATCGCGTAAAAGTCAAAGAGCAATACCAGAGCCGCCAGCCCACGCACCCATTCCCGGAGATCAAACCAGTAGGAAACGTCCGTGTCGGGATTGAACCAGGGAAAAGTGAACGAGACGATCCCCAGGGTCAATGCCAGCGTCACCGCTACGGCAAAGCCCCACAGCCACCATTCCCGCCACTCGATCCGGCGCATGTCGGTCGGAATCGCCTCGGGACTGTTCTGGCTCACTTGCTGGAATTCCTGCTGGCTCATGCCTTAAGACCATTTTCCCTGCAACGTACTCGGATTCTAGCGTGCAAAGGGGACGTAGGAAGAGTTACGAAAGTAGGGCCATCGGTGCTTACCCACGGCTCTGCCTAACCTTCGCTTCCAAAGGGAGATGGCCTCCTAATGAAAATTGCTCGAAGCGACGATGGACAGTTGAACGGATTACTTCGGAAGGACCACCTGCGATGAGCGACAGCGATATCGTCAAGGATTTCCTGGTGGAGAGTTACGAGAACCTGGACCGGCTGGACCGCGACCTGGTCGGCCTGGAGAAAAACCCACACGATCGGGACGCGCTGGCTGGCGTGTTTCGCACCATCCACACCATCAAGGGCACCTGCGGATTCCTCGGTTTCAGTAAGCTGGAAAAGGTCGCGCACGTTGGGGAGAACCTGCTGACCCGGCTCCGCGACGGGCAGCTTACCCTCAACCCGGAACTCACCACAGCCCTGCTGGGTATGGTGGATGCCGTCCGACAGATGCTCAAGGAAATTCAAGCAACGGGCCAGGATGGCGAGGTCGACTATCCAGAACTACGGGAAAACCTGACCCGGCTTCAGCAAGCTGGCGCCGGAAGTGAATCCCCGGCGCACCTCCACCATGTTCCATCACCCGTGCCGGAGGAGGCGATCACTCCCGAAAGTCTCGAAGACATTCCTTCGAAAAACGCTGCCGCGGAAGTGATTGCGTCGTCGCCATCGCCGGTATTAAAAAAGCGCGCCGTACCGAAAACGCCCAAAGCCCCCAAGGTCCCGTCGACACCCCTCCCGGCGACCCCGGGAACAACCAGCGGCCAGCCTCTAGTACTCGCCCGGGGGCACGCCGAACAAGCGAGTCTCACTGAACACGAGGACGTCATCGCGGCCCAGCAAATCTTGGACTCCCGGCATCATGACGCGCCAGCCGAAACCATCCGCGTTGGGGTCGACGTGCTGGACAAGCTGATGACCCTGGTCGGTGAACTGGTGCTGGCGCGCAACCAACTTCTCCAAATCTCAAGCATGGTGGAAGACAGCAGCGTCCAGGCCGTCTCCCAGCGCATGAACCTCATCGCCACCGAACTGCAAGCCGGAGTCATGAAGACCCGCATGCAGCCCATCGGAAATATCTGGGCCCAGTTCCCGCGGACCGTGCGCGACGTCGCGCTCGCTTGCGGCAAGGAAGTGTCCATTGAGATGGAGGGCAAAGAGACAGAACTCGACAAGACCATCATCGAGGCCATCAAGGATCCCCTCACCCATCTGGTGCGCAACTCCGTTGACCATGGGATCGAACTTCCAGACGACCGTGCAAAGGCCGGCAAGGATCGAAGCGGACGCCTGATTCTGCGCGCCTTCCATGAAAGTGGTCAGGTCAATATCGAGATCAGTGACGATGGCGCCGGCTTGAACGTGGATCGCATCCGCAGGAAAGCGGTCGAACGCGCCATGATCACTGCCGAACAGGCGGCACGCATCACCGAGCGGGAAGTCTTCAACTTGATCTTCCTGCCCGGCTTCTCCACTGCGGAGAAGGTAACGAATGTGTCCGGCCGCGGCGTTGGTATGGACGTGGTGAAAACAAATGTCGAAAAAATTGGCGGCACGGTGGACGTCCAGTCCACCCTGGGCCGGGGAACGACCGTCCGGGTAAAGATTCCCTTGACGTTAGCCATCATCCCCGCGCTGGTTGTAACCTGCGGCGGCGACCGCTATGCCATTCCCCAGGTGAGCTTGCTCGAACTGGTGCGGCTCGAGTCCGACGAGGTCGCGAAGGGCATCGAGTTGGTCCATGGCGCGCCGGTACACCGGTTGCGCGGACGTCTCCTGCCTCTGGTGTATCTCAATCGGGAACTGAAACTCGCGGCGGATGCCCGCCCCGCAATCGAAAGGGACGAGGCCGTCAACATCGTGGTGCTGCAAGCCGATGAACGGCAATTCGGATTGGTGGTAGACGAGATCAACGACACCGAAGAAATTGTGGTGAAGCCCTTGCGCAACCAGCTCAAGATAGTTAAGACCTTTGCCGGTTCGAGCATCATGGGTGACGGCAAAGTAGCGCTCATCTTGGACGTACTGGGCCTGGCGCAGCGGGCGAGCGTGGTCACTGAATCGCGGGAGCGCGCGATGATTGGAAAGCCCACGGCGGCGGCGGGGACAGCGCTGGAAAAGCAAACCTTCCTGCTCTTCGCGGGCCCGGGCGATTCGCGCATGGCGATACCGCTCAGTACGCTGGCGCGGCTGGAGGAATTTCCGGTGGCCCAGGTGGAAATGTCGGGGACCCAGTGGGTCACTCAATATCGCGGCCAGATCCTGCCCTTGATTCGCCTCAACCTGTTGATGGAAGAACGGCGTAATCGACTGCTAGCCCCGCAAGCCCTGCCAGCACGGGATTCGGCGCCGATTCAGGTGCTGGTGCTCCATCATGACGGTCGCACCTTCGGCTTGGTCGTGGAACGGATTCTGGACATTGTCGAAGACCGGGCGGACGTTAAGGCGGCGGCGGCCCGGGCGTCCGTTCTCTATTCCGTCGTGATCGGTGACCGCGTCACGGAATTACTCGATATCCCGGCGGTTCTGAGCAAAGCCAACTTGAAACAAGCGCAGCCCGATCGGGCCATGAGAGCAGCGGAGGCTACGAACTAAGCCATGGCCCGCACTTCTCAATTTTGCACGTTCTATCTGGAAAAGTTGCTATTGGGGGTCGAATTGAAGGGCGTCCAGGAAGTCGTCCGATCGCTCGATATGACGAAGGTTCCCTTGGCGCCTGCGGTGGTCAGCGGCCTCATCAACCTGCGCGGGCAAATCGTCACCGCGGTCGATCTGCGGCGGCGGCTTGAGTTGCAGCCCCGGCCACCCGGCATGCTGGCCATGAACGTGGTGGTGCGCTCCGAGGACGGCGCGGTCAGCTTGCTGGTGGACGAAATTGCCGATGTGGTCGAGGTCGAGGAAAGCAGCTTCGAGCCGCCGCCCGAAACCTTGCGCGGCTCCGTCCGTACCATGATCCTCGGTGTCCACAAACTGAATGGCCGGCTTTTGCACGTGCTGGACATCGAAAAAGCGTGCCAGATGACGGAGGTGGTGAAAACTGCGGCTGGTGGTCGATAGCTCGCTCGGCCAATGGAGCGCCGGGCGCCCCCGCCCGGCAACCACAATACTGGACGGGCGAGACGTCCGTCGCTCCACCGCCGGTGGTCATGCCACTCTCATTCTCATTGAGGTCCGCTGCTGTTTATGCCGATGAAAAGTTGTTTGCGCGATTGCTCTTCCGTGAACCACGCAATGTTATTCACGGGTTCGATTTCACAAAATTATCGGAGGAAAAGGAAGTGAGACTAACACTGGGGAGGAAATTAGGTTTGGGCTTTGGAGTGATTCTCGGCTTGATCGTTGTCGACACCACGCTTACTTATCTCCAAGCGAACGCAATCGAGGTGAGCCAGGATCGGGCAATGGGGGTAAGCATGCCCACGCTCGAAACTTGCAGAAACTTGCAGAAGGACCTGAATCAGACGCAGAGCCAGGGGCGTCAAGTCCTTCTCGCGGGAACAGAAACGGCGAGAAGAGAGTCCGCGAAGAAATTTTTCAATGAGGCTTGGGAAGACATCGAAAAAGACGTGGTCCGAATGGACGAGTTGGCGCCTCAATGGGCCGTGCAGCAGAACCGTGACCTGCTGGTTGAGGTCAAAAAACAACTTCCCGAGCTCCGCAAGGTCCAGGAAGAAGCAATGGGCCATGCGGCCGGAAGCGAACGCGACGCGACGGTTCGCGCCGGAAATGAATTTGCCGACCACGCCACGGTGATCGCCGAGGCGGTCAAACAAAACCTCGCAGATATGGCGGCTTCATTCATCGCGCTGCTACAGCAGAACAAGCAAAGCTTGGATTCCGATACCCGGTTAATGAACCTCACCATGGGTGGAACGGCGTTCACTGCGGTTGCCATCGGCACTTTCGTCGCCATTTTCCTGAGCCGGCGCATCTCTGGTGCTACTCAATCGGTCCTCGCCCAGGCCGAGGCCATTGCGGCGGGTGATCTGACCCGCGACGAGATGAAAATCCGAAGCGAGGACGAGCTCGGCGACCTGGCCAATGCGATCAATAAGATGAGTGGCAGTCTGAAACGCATGATCCTGGCCATCACGGAAAATGCGGTTCAGGTAGCCAGCGCAAGTGAGGAGCTGAATACTACCAGCCAGCACATCACCGCCAACTCCGAGGAAACCTCGGCCCAAGCCGACGTGGTTTCCAAAGCGGCGCAGCAGGTCAGCCAGAACCTCCAGACCGTTGCCTCCGGGGCCGAAGAGATGGGCATCAGCATCAAAGAGATCGCCAAGAACGCCTCCGAAGCCGCAAAGGTCGCAACCTCCGCCGTCAAAGTCGCGGAAACCACCACCGTCATCGTGTCCAAGCTGGGCGAGTCCTCCACCGAGATTGGACAAGTCATCAAAGTCATCACTTCGATCGCCCAGCAGACCAACCTCCTGGCGCTCAATGCCACCATCGAAGCCGCTCGCGCCGGCGAGGCGGGCAAAGGCTTTGCCGTGGTGGCGAACGAAGTTAAAGAACTGGCCAAGGAAACCGCCAAAGCCACCGAGGACATCAGCCGCAAGATCGAAGCCATTCAGACCGACACCAAAGCGGCCGTCGACGCCATTGCGTCGATCAGCACCGTGATCAACCAGATCAACGATATCTCCTGCACCATTGCCACCGCGGTCGAGGAGCAGAACGCCACCACCAACGAGATGTCACGCAACGTCAG
>DATFVD010000076.1:0-3100 GCA_035260505.1 Terriglobales bacterium | reverse complement strand
CTGGTTGGCATTGGCGTACGCGCCCATGAGAAGAAACAGCAATTGCGGATCTTGTGGAGGCGCTGCGCCGTTTACCGCTTTCAGGTATTCGAGCTCCGGGCGGGAAGAGCTGGACTGGGCCGGACTCGCGGCCGTCCCGTTCGTTCCCAGGTAAACCAGGGAGCCGACGACGAGCAGAAGTGCCAGCAACAAATAAACTTCCTTTCGCATCATGTGAATCCTTTCCTAGCTGCGCTCCCATGATAGATGTATATACATGTATTATGGGTACAAACATTAAGCCTCTGTCGCCGCGCTCGTGACTCGTGCAACGGTGGCCTGCATTTCCTTCCAATCCACGGGGCCGAGCGTTTTCCGCAAGCGATGTTCCGCTGCCTGCCAATGTGGCTGAGCCGCCGCGACTTGCCTCTTCCCCGCTTCCGTCAAGCGAAACACTCGCTCACGCTTATCTTTTCCAGGCCTGACGTGGATCCACCCCTGCTTGCGCAACAGGGCCAACGTACGTGTAAGCGTCGTGCTGTCCATGGCAAAGCCGGCACTCAACGCTTTCTGGTTGGCCTCGCCGACAATGGCGAGGGCGGTGAGCAGGCCAAACTGGGTGATTTCGATTCCGGTCTTGCGGAGCTCCTGGTCGTAAATGCGGGTCACAAGTCGGGTGACGCGCCGAAGGTTCTGACACGCGCAAGGGAGAGCAAAGAGCGCGTTCGAGGGATGATCGTCGCGAATCGTCATAACAATATGATGTATATACATGTTATCTTGGTTTGTGTCAAGTCTGGTTTCGGCACTGCTGGATACTGCCGGAGGACCGTTCGGCCTTGCTGCATCGCGGCGAACAGGAATGGTCCGAAGCAACGAAGTAGAATTTCTTATCTGCCGCCTTGTTCCCAAGGAAACTGAGACGTACATCTATGCTCAGGCCGCATCTCTAGACAAGAGACACCCGCCTGGCACCTTCATGACAAAATTGCACGACGGCTTGTTAGCAAACCCTCGCCCGGGGTTCGTGTTGTCGAGTTGCGTCGGCACCCAATCTTTCCAGCGGGTGCCGCGCCGAAAACATCGACCAGGAGGCGCAGATCGCGCAGATCAAGCGAGGGCAGCGGCGGGAAGATTCCGTACGGGATCAGGATCTGAAACGTGTAACCCTTTGCCGACGGCGAATGTCAGAATTTTGGGGTGCCGCGGGGCTTGAGGGCTTGGGGGATTTCCTCCTTGCTCGCAAAGCGCGAGGCGATTTCCTCATAGGCGGGAGCAGCGAAGGATTCGATGGTGTAGTCAGGCGCGAGAAGCCACTGGCGCAGGAAGAGGCGCTGAAAGTAGCGTCGGTACTTCTGCTGTTTCGCGGCCCACTCGCGGCAAGCTTGCAGGGCCTCCGGCGATGAATCCCGAGGGGGTTCCAGATCGTCCGCACACGAGTCAGCGCCCTCCGGGAGAGTGTTTTCGCCGAACTGATGGCCCCAACCGATAGGGGGCGCGGTCGCACTCGCATTCGCATCGTCTTACACGACCTACTTCCCTGCTAGCTCACAAGGTATCCCAGCAAGAGTCGAGCGAATTTCGGCCCAAGCCGATTTGGCGACCCTCAAACTACAGACTCCAGCATCGCCTCACACTGCACTTCTGGAGATCGATGATCGGAGTCAAGCAAGTGTAACGGGTGATCCGGTCGTCCTGATTGGCTACCCGACGGGAATTGAAGGCATCCTTGCGCGGGCGGGAAGCGACGTCACACGAAGGGTGGCGGAAAATGCCCAAGGGGTGACCCAGATTGTTTCGCAGTTGGCAGCGGAACACCTCATACGCCCAACGACTACCCAGGGGCACATCGGAGACGTCTTAAAGGACAAAATTGTTTACGATGCAGCCACAACCTCCGGCGGTTCCGGCGGACCGCTCTTCAATCGCAACGGCAAGGTAATTGGCGTCAACTTTGCCATCCTGAGTGATTTTGGCGGCTCGAACTTGGCAGTACCTGTCCGCTACGCCGAGGAGCTGGTGAAGTAGGTATCGGATTGTTACGTAAGGGGACGTTTTCCGTCTGCCTAGAGCGCAAGGGGATCGCTTGCGGGAAAGGTCATTTCTAGCGCGGCATCCAGTTCTGCCTCGGAAACCCGATGCGGCGCTCGCGTGCTGGCCCGATTCCGTTGGAACGCAAGGATCGCGATAGCAGCTGCCACGGCCATCCCCAACAGCACCCACCCTGCCTTCCGGACCGAACCCTGATTGCCCTCATTCATCCCACTCTCTCTCTGGCCAGTATATTCGCCAATCGTGCCGAACGGATATCGCGATGTCCCGCGCGAACGGCGCTCTCTGGATTGCCGACGGTAGGGGAGTTATCGTGTCGTGGCACGAATCGAAATGTTGTGTACGGCCACCGGTTGAAGATCCATCTGCATAGTTCGCGGATTCACCATTTCAGTGGTGGTGTTGGTCCTTCTAATGGTGCGTGTGCCAGGGACCGACGGCGGTTCCGATGATGATGGTGTCTTCGTCCGCGGCCATCGTGTGCTTTACGTTGGCTGGAACGAACAGGAAGCTGCCAACGGGATAAGACTTGAGGTGCTCAAGGTCGAGCGTTTCGCCGAAGCTGACCTTCAGTACACCTTGAACGACCGCAACCCTGGCGTCGGTGGCATGTGAATGGAAGTCATGGAACCCCGCAGGAACGAAAGCCGCGTATGTGAATGCTTCGCCTGGCACCTCGCTCCGCCCTTGGAGCACGGACCACTTCGTCCCATCAGAATCAACTTTTTGCCACACAATTGTTTTCGCGTCCCATGCGCGAGGCACCTTGGTTGGTTCGGTGACAGGAGCTGCTAGTAAAATCAAATTCATCATTAACGCGATTAGCCAATGCATCGTGTGTCTCCATTCCGGTTTGGATTCGCTTGAACCAGGTTGAGCGTTTGGAACACTTGCAATGTAACGCTGGCTGGAGAATTGTTTCTATCCGGAATTTGACATCAAACTCAGGACAAATGAGGTGCCGCTGAGCACACACAGGTGAACGGATTGTCTGGGAGGCGGGGACGTCGAATGCAACGAAATGTCAACGAGCATGCAGTAGTGCGGGTCCGGCATCCATGCCATGACC
>DATFVD010000075.1:0-4838 GCA_035260505.1 Terriglobales bacterium | reverse complement strand
CGTAAGGTCGTCGAGTCATCGCAAGCTTTTGCGATTACGAAGTCGGGGGAAAGTGTCAGGGGGAAAAATGAAAAAGTTAGGGTGGGTTCTCGTTGTGTTTGTGTCTCTTTGTTTCTCTCCGACGTTGTATGGTCAGGCGACAGGCAGTTTTTCTGGTATCGTCCTGGATCCTTCGGGTTCCGTCATCTCTGGCGCCAAGGTCACCGCGACGTCGCAGGGCACCGGTGCCTCTCGCGAGGCAAAAACGGATGACGCTGGTCATTACCTCATCCCCTTGCTGCCAGTGGGAATCTACACCTTACATGTCGAATTCCAGGGCTTTCGCGCCGCGGAGACGAAAGACTTGCGTCTGCAGATCGACGAGGCGCGCGAACTGAATTTCACTCTCTCTCCCTCCACGGTTTCTTCACAAGTGGAAGTGACCGCAAACGCCGTATCCGTGGAGACGACCAATCCTTCCCTGGGACAGGTCATTACCTCTGAGCAAGTCGCGCAACTGCCTTTGAACGGCCGCGATTTCGTTCAGCTTGCGACTCTGACACCCGGAACCACTCAGGAAACCAGCTCCAACAGTTTCTTCAACGGTTCCGCGAGCAGCGAGGTGTCCGCACGAGGATCGTTTTCACTGTCGGTCGGCGGGTCACGCGCGAACAGCACGGATTGGCTTCTGGACGGCAATGACAACAATGAGCTGACCGCTGGGGGCATCGGCATTTTGTCTTCTATCGATTCCATCCAGGAGTTTAAAGTTCTTACCTACAACTACTCCGCGGAATATGGCACGCGCGCCGGCCCGACCGTGCTGGTAACCACGAAGTCGGGGAGTAACCAATTCCACGGATCGCTGTTCGAGTTCTTGCGCAACACCTCATTGGACGCCAAGAGCTTTTTCGCCACATCGCCGGAAAAGTTCAACCTCAATCAGTTTGGGGGAGGCATTGGCGGACCCATTCGCAAGAATAAGACCTTCTTTTTCGTCGATGGCGAGCAAAAGTATCAGCGCCACGGCATTCCGTTTATCGGCCTGGTGCCCACCGATGCGATGAAAAGTGGCGATTTTACGAACAACCCTCTCGGGCAGCCGAATCTGATCGGCGCGATTACCAACCCTAACGTATCTGGTGCTCCCAACACTGACTTCCAGTGCGATGCTCTCGGCAATCCGATGCCTCTGAATGGCGCAACCCCGGGCAACCCCGCTGGCAATGGAAGCCAGCCGGCTGGCGTCAACTGCAACAAGATTCCTGCGGGCCTGATCAATCCGATCGCCAAGCAATTGGTGGCCTTCTATCCAGAACCGAACGCCAAGAATCCGAGCAACTTTACCAATTTCGTCAGCGAACCGGTGCGCAAGCTGGATGAAACGAAATTTGACGTGAGGATAGATCACAACTTCTCGAGCATCGACAACGCATTCGCGCGATTCAGCTACGATCAAGCGACTTCCTACGTGCCCGGCGGCGGCGGCATAGGGAACTTTACGGAGTCCAATTTCTTCGGCAGCAATCAGGGCATCATCAATCACGGTCGCAACATTGCCCTATCGGAAACGCACATTTTCTCTCCCAACACCGTGAACCAGGTGAGCGGCGGGTACAACCGCATTTTCAACTACATCACTTCGCAGGGCAGCGGAAGTTGCCAAGCCGCCAAGTTCGGCATTCCGGGCGCGAATCTTGACTGCTCCTCCGGCAACACCTGCGCAGCTTCCGGGGTTAGTTGTGGTCTGACTATCACCGAGCTTTTCGGCGGATACTTTTCAGTTGGCGATCGTGGCTTCTCCCCGTTTCAGGGCGGCACCAACATATTCTCCATCACGGACTCTTTGGACATGATTCGCGGAAAGCATGACATCAAGGCCGGAATGGGCATCCGCGCCAATCAGATGAACGTAAAGACGGAGGGTTTCCAGGACGGATTCTGGATTGCCAGTGGTTTTTGGTCCGGTAATCCTGAAGCGGATTTGCTTCTCGGTTTGTCCAGCCTGGCCATTCACGATCAGACTTTCAAAGGTCCTACGACAGGACGCCGATGGAAGATGTACCGGCCCTTCGTCCAGGACGATTGGCGAGTGACCAAGGACATTACGCTCAACATCGGTCTGGCCTGGGCTTTGACCACCCCCATTTCCGAGGTCGACAACCGCCAGGCCGACTTTAATCCGGCCAATGGCCAATTCCTTATTGCTGGACAGAATGCTAACAAGTATGCCGGCATTCAATTTGACAAGCGGGCATTGGAGCCGCGCATAGGCTTGGCCTGGAAGCCCCTGGGGAGTAATAAGACCGCCGTTCGCGCGGGCTATGCCATCTTCCATGATTCCTCGTGGAATCAGGGCGCCCAGGGTTTGTGGCAAAATCCGCCGTACTATGCGGAATCCGACGCCTTCGCGTTCGGCGGAGCTTGCACCTTTGCGACCGCGTTCTGCGCCGTTCCGAAGAATCAAGGGGGACCGGGGCTGACGCCAACAGCGATAAGTTTTTCCCAGGGATTCCCGATATTCACCGCGCCGCCAGTTCCGGCGAGTTTTACGGGAACCATTCAGTCGCAGAATACAAATTTCAAGCTGGGCACCGTTCAGCAATTTAACGTTAACGTGGAACGCCAACTACCCGGCGAGATCGTGCTCACTGTGGGCTACGCCGGATCTCGCGGTGACCACATACTGATTAACGGAAATAACATAAACTTGACCTCACCTTCGGCTTGCGGCAACGTCAGCGGCTATACGCTGGGCTGCGGGCCGGGTGGAGCACCCTTCGTCAGCCCCTTTTTGGCGGCGTTTCCGTTCTCTACTATTTCCGCTGCCACCGACCAAGGCTTTGCTCACTACAATGGCCTGCAAATCAAGGCCGAAACGAAGAGCTCGCGCTATGGCATCTATGCCCTAATTGGGTACACCTACTCCCGCACCTACGACACCGGCTTTGCCGACGGTCTAGGTACCAACTATGGCGCAACGTACTTTCCGCTCCCCAACTGGCACAAACTGGATTGGGCTCTTTCCGGGATCAATCTCAACAATAACTTCACCGCCAGCGTCATCTACGATCTGCCCTTTGGCAGGGGCAAACACTTCGGCTCTAGCTGGGACGGCGCCATGAACACTGCCTTTGGAAACTGGCAGCTAACCGTCATTGAAAAAATCACTTCGGGCTTTCCGATTTTCGTCGTAGATAGTAACAACTCTAGCGGAGCCGGTTTCCTGAACGGTAATGCAAATAGCCTGATTCGCCCCGACCTAGTTGGCGACCCGAACAATGCTGGGCCCGTTTCCGCCAATCCCGGCTGTACCGCACCTACCCAGGTGCACACGGTCGCGAACTGGTTTAATCCCTGCGCCTTCTTGCAACCCGCGAAGGGCCAACTGAGTGGCGCATCTCGCGCGCCGTTATCAGGGCCGGACTTCGTCAATACCGACTTTTCCGTCATCAAGCAATTCGCTCTGCCCAGGGAAGGAATGAGTTTGAATTTTAGGGCGGAAATTTTCAACCTCTTCAACCATGCGCAGTTTGCAACGCCAAATAGTACAAGCAGCCTTGGCACTCCGGATTTCGCCTCCCCCGCAGGGTTCGGCTCGATCAGTGCCACGGTGAATAATCCGCGACTCGTGCAATTCGGCCTGAAGCTCACGTTCTAGGCCGCAACGTGAGTTCACACTTCGTTGTTCGTTGTTACCGAACCAGACTGGGTTCGGTGGGCAGAGTGCGCCGCTGATGGTTTGTGTACCTGGTGGTTCGTGTCACCGGTATGTTGTCGCTGAGTTATGGCTGCGCATCAAGCCAAGAAAGCCAGAGAATCATCATCGACCAAGATGAGGCGGATGCTGCGAGCACTGACTTGCAGTCGACATTGCTCCTAATCCAATCACCGCAGAACGACGTGCTGAGCATCAAGGAGAACTAGGCGAATGTTCGTCCCTCACGATTTTAACCTGGCACTCTTGATGATGATCACCAGCGCGGTGTGCTGGGGTTCTTGGGCCAATACCTACAAAGGCGTTAAGAACTATCGGTTCGAGCTCTTCTACTGGGACTATGCGATCGGGATTTTTCTGATCTCTCTTTTTCTCGCGTTAACCATGGGAAGTACGGCGAATGACTCAACCAGTTTTCTGAATAACGTTCGTGCTGCGGACCCCTCCAACTTCGTCTCAACGCTGCTCGGCGGCGCCATTTTCAATCTAGCGAACCTTCTCTTGGTGGCCGGCATCGACATGGCCGGATTGGCCACCGCCTTCCCGGTTTCCATCGGCATCGCTCTCGTCGTCGGCGTCGTCTCTAGTTATATTCTGCAACCGAAAGGCAATGCTGGCATGCTCGCCGCCGGCGTGGCCTGCGCTGTGATCGCCGTCGTTCTGGACGGCAAAGCATACGCCCATCTCTCCACAACAAACCGGTCTGTCTCCAAGAAGAGCATCCTAGTCTGCGTCGTATCTGGCGTCCTCATGGGGCTATGGGCGCCGTTCGTGACGCGCGCCATGACGCGGGGGAACACGCTCGGCCCCTACAGTGTTGCCGTCTTCCTGACGCTGGGAGCGCTGCTTTCCTGTTTCGTCTGGAATATTTACTTCATGCAAAAGCCGCTTGTCGGCGACCCGGTTCATTTCGGAGATTTTTTTCGCGGACCGGCGCAGGGTCATTTCCTCGGACTTTTGGGGGGCTGCATTTGGGGCCTGGGCACGGTCTTCAATCTGGTTGCGGCGAGGTTCTCGGGGGTCGCCATTTCCTACGCAATCGGACAGTCGGCGCCAATGGTCGCTGCGCTCTGGGGTGTCCTCGCCTGGAAGGAATTTAACGGCGCCAACCGCCAGGCCAAAACGTATCTCGGCCTGATGT
>DATFVD010000074.1:0-4125 GCA_035260505.1 Terriglobales bacterium | reverse complement strand
ACCTAGCACCTGCCCTTAGAAGCTGAACATCGCCTGCACTTCAATCTTTCGGTTCGCCGCAGCGCTCGAGAACGGACCACCGGCCAAGGCAATCGACTGTCCGAAATTGGGTGAGCTCAGCACCCCGATGGGCGTCGCCGCATTCACCTTGTTCAGAACGTTCCGCGCATTGACGCTGAACGTCAGACTGTAGCGTCGAGTGGACGCCGCTCCACCGCCCCCAAACCCGCCGCCACCGCCCCCTCGTCCAAAGCCGCCGCCACCTCGCGGACCACCGCCGCCGCCAAGAGGTCCGCCACCTCCCGGACCCTCACTCGCCTGCGCTTCGCTTTTTCCACCGACCTCCGGCCCGAAGCCGAATGTTTTCGCCAGCCGCAAGTTAAGCGTGAAGTGGTTGGGGCCGGTTAGATAGTTGATCGGAATTGGGGTCGGAATGTATGACTGGGTCGGAATCACATAGTGACATGGTGAGGTCGGCGAAAGGCAAGCGCCGGAAACATTGGGAGCGAATCCCGGTCGGTCATTAAATAGGGAATCGCGGCTCAAGTCCTGGCCCACGGTGACGTTGTAGGGCGAGCCGGAATTGAAAATCGCAAATGGACTCAAGCGAAACCCAAGCGGCAGTCCGATCGTACCTCCGACAAAGACCCGATGCCGCACGTCAAAGGAGGCTCGCCCGTAGTCCACGCTCAAATCGTACTGATTCGATGGAAAGCTCGAAGCGCCGGATGCGTTGCTATTGGCATAGTTCAGAGTGTAGTTGCCGAACAGAGATAGCCTCGCCCCGGCGCGGATGTTGAAATTTGCAATCAGCTGGTTCTGCCGGAAAATTCCATCCGATACGTATTGATAGATGGGGCCCATCGCGGGGTTGGGAGGCGGCCCCGACGAGAAGGGTGTGCCCGGCGGCGGAGCGTTGACGTTCAGGGACAGAAACTGATGTTCTCCGCGCGCATTTAGATACGAAACCGTAACGTTCGCAATCTTCGTGACCTGACGCTCAAGGCTGAACGCGGTCTGCATGATGTAGGGCGCGTGCAGTCTAGAGTTGATCTGATAGATCGCCTGTGTCGTTGGCGGCAATGTATTCACCGGCGGCGGAGTCGGATAAGGTGGATTGCTGGACACGACGTACTGTTGCTCCGTCACGCCGTTCAAACGGTCCGCATTGAGGATTAGATCCTGGGCGAAGCGGTCGTAGAACAGGCCAAAGCCGCCGCGCAGCACGGTTTTTGGCGCGCTCTTGCCCCCTCCGCCTATACCCCAGGCAAAGCCGAGGCGTGGCGCCCAGTCCGCATGATCATGAATTGCGTTCTGGGTTTCAAAGCGCAACCCACCGCTCAGCGTTAAATTGGGACGCACCTTCCAGTCATCCTGGACGTACAGCCCCACATCCACCATCGTGACAGGCACATTGGCAGGCGCGCCGCTCGGGGTTGCGTTAACGGAATACTGGCTCGGCATGCCATTGGTGAAATTCGGGAAACTCGGAAACGTATAGGTGCCATTGAATCCTGCGCTGGACACACTGAGTTCGTGAATTGCCCGCAGGCGCCCTCCGAATTTCACGAAATGCTTGCCCTGCGATATCGAAGTGTAATTCTGCAGTTCGTAATGATCCTGGTGGTCGGTCTGCATTCCCGAACTGCTACCTCCGCGCATGAAACTCCCGAGAACATTGATGCCTATCGCCGTGCTTAAGGGAGTCTGTCCGCTGTTTTCGCGCAGATACTGGAAGCGGGTCTCATTGATTGCCTTCGCTCCAAGAATCTGGGTATCGCTGATCTGCACGGTGTGTTCGGTGGACGTGGTGTTGTAGCCGGCCTCGGGCAGCACTATCCCGCCGACACCGGCGTTCTGCTGCGTGTCACGGTAAAACTGATAACGGGCAGTGAGCGTGTTATTAGGACTGATCTGGTAGTCGAGGCGCGGTCCGATGTTGGTGCGAGTCCTTGGGTTGGGAACGCTCTCACTCAGGCCCAATACCGGCGCGTTCACGACCGCGATTTCATTGATGTTGCGCCGCTGCACGTTCAAGAAGAATGACGCCTTCTTGTTGATGGGGCCGCCGATGTTTCCCATGTAGATTACGGAGTCGTAGGGCTGCTGTGCGGCGGCGCCGAGGAAAGGATTGCGGCTGTTCATTGCCGAACTGTTACCCTCTACTGAAAACTGTCCGTGGTATTTGTCGGTTCCCGGCTTGGTGAAGACTTCGATTCGTCCATACCCCAGCTTGTCGTATTCGGCCGAAAATGGGTTCTGATTGACGCGAATTTCGCGAATCGATGATTTCGGCGGAAGCTGTCCTCCCGTAAATCCGTCGATGTAAAGCTGCCCGCCATTGGGACCGGCTGAAGGTCCGGCCAGGGCTTCAAGGTCCGATTGCAATTCGTCGGGATCGTCGGGAAGCGCTTCCAGGTCTTTGCCGCTAAGCACGACCGCACTCGCATTATTCGCGGGATTGACATCGAGCTGCGGCCCTTCTTCCTGTACGTTGACCTTTTCCTTCTCCACGTTGATGTCGAGCGCAATGTTGAATTGCGCGACTTGGCCAGCTGGTACGTCCACGTCGTTCTGCACAAAAACAGCGAATCCCTTCGCATTCGCCGTGACTGTGTATTTGCCCGGCGCGAGGTTTCCGATTTCGTAAGCGCCGCTGCGGTTGGTGGTGGCCGAGTGGGGTTCGCCGCCCGATACCAGCACCGCTACAGTGGCGCTCGGAACCACGGCGCCTGAGGGGTCCGTTACCTGGCCGTGCAAGGTTCCCGTCGTGGTCGACGACGGTGCCGGCGACTGCGCCGATGCTGGCGCCGCCGGCCCGATCAGCATCGCCGGAATCAGAGTTGCCAAAATTAGATTTCTCGAAATTCGATTTGCCGAAATCAAGAATGATAAATACTTCAACACGCACCCTATTCTTTCCAGGCAGATCGAATTAATTGAGAACATGGATTGAGATTTGGTCACTGCTGCGTGGCTTCGACTTCTCCGCCGGACGCACCCAGCAACCACGGTGAGAGCAGGGTCGATACGCTTTGATTCGGCGACGCCGTCAGGATGGCGTCCACCCCCGCCAATAGCGTGATCGCTGTGACTGCGCCCGAATCTGTACCCTCGGTCGAGACGATCATCACGGCCTCGCCCTTCTGCAGGTCCGCCAGCGTGCCGTTCGGTAAGTGGCTCAACATGCGTTGCAAATCCGGAGAACCATTCTCCCCCCGCCTGCCCCCCGGCGCGCGCGGGACCTGCGATTCTGCCGCCTTCGACGTCCGCTCTCCACCCACCGCCGGAGCACCACCCTCGCCCGGCGTGCCTTTCAATCGCATCGCGATGCGTTGCGCCATATCCGCCGGCAGCTTCTTCATTTGCGAGTCGGGCGAAATCTTCACCACCACCGTGCTCTTGCTGATCGCATCCCGTACAGTCATCGTATTGCTCGCCGGATCGATCGCCTTAATGGTTCCCGCAATATTCCGAAACGCGCCGGAGACAATTTCCTCCGCATCCACTTCGCTGCCATCCGGAGTGCGCGTCCCGCGTGCGAGCAATTGATCTCTCGCCTTAATGTGATCGACTGGCGCGGGCTTCGCATCGTCGAACTTCACCGAACCGGATGCGTAGCGGCGCAAGATCGTGT
The DNA here is from genome assembly GCA_035260505.1 of Terriglobales bacterium. Taxonomy (GTDB): domain Bacteria; phylum Acidobacteriota; class Terriglobia; order Terriglobales; family Acidobacteriaceae; genus Acidiflorens. The sequence goes on along the minus strand of DATFVD010000074.1, from coordinate 488 downwards.
CCTTCGTAATATGGACGGCAATACTCCGGTTCGCGCCGATTCCACTCGATGAAATAGTGATACTGCCCGCTGCAGCGTCCACGTTAGTGACCAGTCCGCCCACGCCTCGCTTCTGCCAGTCGTCGCGGTCCTGCTGCTGCTTCGCTGCCACATCGGCCTGCTTCATCACAATTACGGCCAGCGCGTTAATGACGATCGTGTGTCCATCTCCATTCGTCGATGCCTGCCCGCGAATCAGCACGCGATCCCCGGTTTGCAAGTCTTGCGCCTGCAGAGCAGTCGCGTTTTTCAGGTCCCTTTCTCCCGGAGGCACGCGCAGAATCTTCGTCGAACCGATCACCCTAGCCGTCACCTCGCCACCGGATTCCGCCGCGACCGTGATCGAATCCGCCTGGATGCTCTTGATCGTTCCCGCTGCTTTTGCGACTTGGGTGCTCCCGGAACTGTCGGCGGGCTTGCCCTGCGCGCGAACATAGCCGGGTCCCGTT
>DATFVD010000073.1:0-2982 GCA_035260505.1 Terriglobales bacterium | reverse complement strand
CGCTTTCTTGCCGCAACAGGGTATCGAGCAACGCCCGGGTGTCCGGCGTCAGCAGTGCCTCGACCGTGCTGGTCAAGCGGCGGTTATGCTGATTGATGGCGCTCAAGATGAGCGCGGCCAGGGGAAAATACCCGGGGACTTTCAACTTTCTCTCGGACCAACACGTCGAGGGCGCGGGAGAAAATCAACTTCGGTTTCAGGTGGGATTGGACCAGGCGCGTGATTTCCGCGCCGAGCACCGCCCGGCCGTGCGGCTTGAAGGCGCGAAAGCCGTAAAAGCTCAGGATAGCCGCCTGATGCCGAGACATGGTTTGCTTGGGGTAGTCGGTCAGATCAAGTCACAACGATCCGATCGGCGACGTACGTGAGGTCGCGTCGATGGATTCTTCCCCGTCTGCCTGCGCGCGTACTCGAGCGCGGCGGCTGTGTCCTTCAGCGCATGGTCCAGATTCTTCACGCAGATGTCCATGTGCACCTCGCTGATTTTTGCGGTTCGACGGGAACTTCGGTGCGAAGCCCCTTTGGCTTTGGGGCTTCTTCGCTCCAGCCCCGACCATCACGCTGTGCGATGACCGGAAAGTGAGCAAACCACGATCCGCACCTGTCAAGGGCCGGGGTTTTCTCGTACGGGGTTTCAAGAAGACGGCCTATCCCATCGAGGTAGTTTCCTTAAAATGAAGATCACTCCCGATGTGTTTGAAGCCTACCTGAAGTGCCCGACCAAATGTTGGCTGCGAGCAACCGACAGACCATCTGCCGGCGCCACCTACCCAGAATGGGTGAAGGCGCAGAATCACTCTTACCGGGTGAGCGAGACACGGCGGTTGGTTGCCGAGTCTCCGGATGACGAAGTCGTGATTTCGCCGGACATCAAGAATTTCAAAGCTGCCAAGTGGCGGTTGGCTTCCAACTTGGCGGTGCAAGCACAGATGGATTCCTGTGCCCTGGAATCCGAACTTCACGCGCTGGAACGCGTACCTGCCGAGGGCTGGGGCAAGCCAGCCCAATTCATCCCTATTCGCTTCGTCTTCACCAACAAGCTGGGGAACGACGACAAGCTGGTACTGGCTTTCGATGCTTTTGCGCTTTCGAGATCTCTGGGACGCGAAATCAGCCCTGACCAGCGAAATGTGGAAGGTGACCGGGAAAATCGCTTCGTTGTTGTCCAGCCATTCACCTCCCGACCTCATTCTGAATCGGCATTGTGCCGAATGTGAGTTTCGAGCCGTGTGCCGGCAGAAGGCCATAGAGAAAGATGACATTAGCCTGCTATCCAGCATGACGGAGAAAGAGCGGAAAAAGTTCAACAGCAAAGGCATTTTCGGCGTAACCCAACTCTCCTACACCTTCCGTCCACGTCGAAGGCCAAAGCAGTTGGCTGGCAAGCGCGAGAAGTATCACCACTCCCTGAAAGCTCTCGCGATTCGGGAGCGCAAAATCCACATCGTCGGCAGCCCGGAGTTGAAGATGGAAGGCACGCCGGTCTATTTGGATGTCGAGGGGCTTCCAGATCGTAACTTTTACTATCTTATCGGCCTTCGTTTTCGGACTGGCCGGCGAGTGATTCAACATAGTCTTTGGGCCGCTAACGAAAATGATGAGAAGCGTATCTGGAAGGAGTTTCTTGGCGTCCTTTCAGGAATCAAAAAGCCAGTTCTGATTCATTACGGCAGCTTCGAGACAACCTTCCTTAAACGAATGTATCAAAAGTATGGAGAGCTAGTCGGAGGTTCTCGCCTTGCTGAGGCGATCAGCTCTGCGGTGAGCGAGGTCCAACTTTGGGTCAAAGAAGGCAAGAAAGAGATTTACGCATTCCGCGTGGAGGAGCCCGCATGACGCCCAATCGGAGTCGAAGATAAGATTAAATTCCAATAACGATCCACGGGTTGCAGATCCACGCAAAGCGGTCACTCGGACAACGTTTACGGCAGCTGGGACAGAAACGGGCCGATCACTGAAATCACAGGGTTAATTAGTTCCAGCTCCTTAAGCAGGAAAAAATTTTCTGCGTTCCATCAGGAAAGAATCATCAACAACAGAAATATATTATGACGACCGCCTTGGAGGCAACGGATAAAGACTTCGAACGGATGATGCAGATGCTCACCGGCTTTTTCGTAACGCAGATAGCCGGTGCGGTGGCTAGCTACTCTATTGCCGATCACCTGGCAAAGGGACCTGCGACTGCCGAACAGATTGCCAAAGCTGAAAGCATCGATTCAACGGCGACTTTCCGTTTACTGCGCGCGTGTGCGTCACTTGGATTGGTGACCTGTGATGACGGGCTGAGGTTCAGCGCGACTCCGCTGTTAGGTACTTTGCGGACCAACGTGCCCGGTTCGCTACATAGCATGGCGATAGCCGGGTCGGCACCGGGCCATTGGCTACCCTGGGGTCGATTCTTGGACGCGATGCGCACCGGCCAGCCGCAGACCGTTCCGGCGCTTGGTGCGACGATCTGGGATTATTATGCCCAACAGCCTGAAGAAGCCGCAGCTTTCACCAACGCGATGCACGGCTCTACCTCCGGGGTAGCGCAGGAGGTCGCCCGCCTGGTCGATACGTCGACAGCCAAGCTTGCAGTCGACATCGGGGGTGCGAGCGGTACGCTGGTTCACAGTCTGATGACTGCCAATCCGCAGTTGCATGGCATCATCTTGGACCTTCCGGATGTGGTGCCGAGCGCAACCGCCGCCGCCGCCGCGCTGGGGCTGGCCGAGCGCAGCAGTGTGTTAGCGGGAGATTTCTTCGCCTCTGTACCCAAGGCAGACCTTTATCTGCTCAAACATGTGCTGCATGACTGGAATGACGGGCAATCCGTCCGCATCCTGGAAAACTGCCGACGTGCGATGCGGCCGGGCGGTCGGGTCATCGTGATCGAGTGGCTCCTAGGCGAGATTGGCGAGCCGGGCCCTGCTCCATTCATGGACCTCAACATGATGGTGATGCTAACCGGCCGCGAACGCACGCTGTCCGAATACC
>DATFVD010000072.1:0-11600 GCA_035260505.1 Terriglobales bacterium | reverse complement strand
TCCCGGACATCCGGCGCGTCCGGGATTGGAGTGCTCCTCGTGTACTAGGCGGCCGAGCGCGGTGATCAAATCATCCAGTTCTTCCGTGCGACCCACGATCAGCTCCTTATCGGCTGGTTTTTTGGCCTCGTTGACGGAGTAGTACGGACTGACTTTCGCCATTGTTGTTTCTCCTTTAGCCACAAATTGGCTAGTTCATGGTCTGCCGAATAGAACGAAAAGATCGGGCAATCCCCTTCATTCCGGATGCCTACCATACTTTTCTCTTGCTCAAATCACCTGCGGATTGTCGTGTCGTCACCGAAGAGGTCGTGAGAGGACCGGGAGCAGTGGAGTTCCGCAAGAAGGACCCTAATGGGATGCATAGGGGTCATGATCTCTGGTTATCGGTCCTAAAGCAGGTGTCAGAAGAGTACGCCGAAGCCGCCAAGGAGAATGGCTTAGGCGGACGTTGGCGGGCGTGTCCTCGGTAGTTCGGGGCCCACGCCTTGCTGGGTGGCGCCGTTGAAATCGATATGTAGCTGTGGGTGATTTCATCTCTAGCTCCGCCGTAGGACTGTTGTAGAGATATCGCATCGCCATCGGCGGCTTTTTGGATGTTCGGCGGGAGGATTTCCAAAATGCATACACTGAGAATAGTTCTCGGTGGCTCTCTGCTTCTAGGAGTGTGCCTGCTCGTTGGCCGTTGGATTGGCGGAGCAGCGGCTGTGGTCGGCGTGGCCATCAAATGTTTTCTCGTGCTTTGGTTGATTGCCACGCTCATCAATATGTGGGTCGGCGTCAGTAAGGCAGGCTATTCCATCCAGGATGAGGCTCAGGTTGCTTTGCTCGTATTTGCGGTCCCCGCGATCACTTCAATTCCGATTTGGTGGAGAACCTCTTACTTAGAGCGCCCGAGGCGACCGGCTGACGCTGCCAGGGATGCTGGCGGGCCGCCCAGCACTTCAGGTTTACTAGGCGGCGAAGGACGCCCGGCTCAACTCCCCTATTGTCCGCAACTTTTCCGTAATCGGATTGCGGAAGGGTTCGGGCGTGGAGTACTGCTTGGTGCGGAGTGACGTCGGTGTCCGCGCGGGTGTATTTTGTTGACAGCCCGAATTCTGACTGGCGTTGTTTGCGGTCCTCGGGACTGAGACATTTGTGAAATGTTGTCAAATCGAACCCGCGGATACTGATGAGCGACACCCACCAAAGCAGGGCCGGTACGGCGGCAACTGAGCGATACGAAGCCCTCTTCCGCGTTTCGCAAACCCTTATCTCAATCCGATCTTCGGAGGAACTTTTCAGACTTCTCGCGCGCGAGTTGCACGGACGAGAAATCCTTGAGGGGGTGTCAGGTTTGACACGCTCTCAAAGCATTTGGGCCACCTCGCTTAAAGCGGCCGAATTAAGTTAGCCGTAAATACTTGGTCGGCTTCGAACTCCATTTCGTGCGTGCCCGAACGCGCCCCATCAAATCCACCGCCGCACCCGCGCCTTGTAGGAGCGGTAGGCATCGCCGAACTTGCGCTCCAGATAGCGTTCCTCCCGCTTAACGACGCCGACGTTGATCACCCACAGCAGGGCCACCACCAGCCCGATCGCCCACAGGCTTCCCGCCGCGACGCCCAGGCCGACGTAAACGAGGGTCAGTCCCAGGTAAAGCGGGTTCCGGGTTCGCCCATAGATGCCATCTACTACCAGCGCCGTCGTCGGCAGGGTCGGCGGAACATTAGTGCCGGCGGCCGCAAAGAGCCGAGTGCCCATGGCGATTATGACGAAGCCACCCGCCGCGAGCGTGGCGCCCGCCACATAGCGGGCGAGCGAATGCGTGACGGGGACCGGGAGCGGCACGATCGCCTCAAGCACCGCTGCCGCTGCCAGGAAGCCGAGAACGATCAAGGGCGGCAGCGCGATGACGCCGGCCACATCGGGCGTACCCGATCCGCCCGCCGCCTGCCGCGGCGCCGCGGCGCCGCCTGCCAGGGCCCGTATGGCGAGGCGCACGCCGAAGAGGATCGACAGGACGGCAGTGCCACCTGCGAGGACAAGAACCGTTTCCGAGATAGCCACGATCGAAACCTCCCGCCCTAGCGCTTCAGTAGGCGCAAGCGCAAAAAAGGGGAACTGATAAAGCCATCTTAGATGCCTCAAGCGGTTTGCGAGGTTCGGATCTGTCCGCTGGCACCAGATTTCCCATTAGTATTCACTCGGAAGGACACTCGTCGCTCCACTCATGGGTATGTGCCGCTGGGCAAAACGGTACCGCAGGGACGTGAACGTCAACGTGCGCCTTCGGGAAGCCGAAACGGCCTAAAGCAAGAATCCTTGTTGTGGGACGTATCCTCCGCGCCGGGCCATCCGTAATAGCCAATAGAAAGCAGATAGAAGCTGCAATGATCGAAAGGAGAATAGATATGAACATCGCAAATAAGACAGTTTTGATCACCGGAGCCAATCGCGGCATCGGCCAGGCGCTCGTCGATGAAGCCCTTCGACGGGGCGCGAAGAGGGTATATGCGGGGACGCGCAGCGGCGCGCTGCAAAACACCGACCCACGCGTGACGCCCCTGACGCTGGATGTTACAGACCTTGCGCAGATCCAACGGGGAGTCGATGAGGTCGGCACCCTCGACGTCCTCATTAACAATGCCGGCATCGCGATCTACGACGATCTCAACAATCTCGATGTGATCGAGCAGCACCTAGCGGTCAACTTCCTGGGTATGTTGAAAATGACGCGCGCTTTCTTGCCGCTGTTGCGGCGCTCCAAAGGGGCCATCGTCAACAATCTGTCTTTGGCAGCGCTCGCCCCCTTGCCGGTCATACCCAGCTATTCCATTTCGAAGGCGGCCGCGTCCAACATGACGCAATCGCTGAGGGCCCTTCTGGCCGGCCAGGGCGTGACGGTCCACGCCGTCTTCCTCGGTCCAATCGACACCGACATGAACCGGGGGTTCGACATACCCAAGGCTTCGACCGAGTCCGCGGCGCGAGGCATCTTCGCTGGGCTAGAGAAAGGCGACGAGGACATCTTCCCCGATCCCGCGTCCCAACCGATTGCGGAGGGCTGGCGCATTGGCGCGGCCAAGGCGCTTGAGCGCCAGTTCGCGAATTTCGTGCCTCAAAGCGCGGCGAATGCGGCGTAATGAACAGAAGTACAAATCTCGCAGCTACAGGTCAGGCGCCGTTGTCTTACGGCAGCGATGCCACTTCGCTTTGACGAAAGGATCTCAAATGAGAAAGGTTCAGACGATTACGGTAATTGCGGGTCTATTGTTCTCGCTCATAGCGAGCGCGCAAAACAAACAGACTGCCCACGGGACAAATCAACTCGAGCCTTTGCCGCGAGGTTTGGAGATTCAGTTGGCGCTCAGTGCTCTCCCACCGCACCTCAGAGACAATGCGACCGTGTATGTTCTAAATCCCGACAAGGGCTTTGAAGTTGCCCGCAAGGGCGCCAATGGATTCCACGCCCTGGTTGCGCGAACCGGTGACGACACGTTCAGGGGGACTTGGCCCTTAAAGGAGTATCGGCCCGACATCCTCTACCCGATTTCCTTTGATGAAGCCGGCGCCAAGGCGCAGATGCGGGTCTTCTTTGATGCCGCAGAGATGCAGGCTAACGGGACTCCGCCTGAAGAACTGAAGAAGATCATCCAGGAGCGTTACAAGACAGGCCATTACAAAGCACCGGAACGAGCAGGTGTCTCATACATGTTGTCTCCGATCCTCAGGACTTACGTGAATCCGGATGAAAATGAAAACGTAGCTACGGCTAACGTTCCTCACGTGATGCACTATGCCCCGAACGTATCGAATGCAGACGTCGGCGGAGCAACCCCAAGCCCCGAACAACTGCGTTACTTTAGCCAGCATGGGCGCTGGCCCGACAGCCCGGACCCGTTTGTCATACTTCACGGCCCACACGGATACATGGTCCAGTTTCTCGGCGTGGCAGAAAGAGACGCCATTAACAAAGAGTATGAAGAGATGCTTGCACGCCTTTGCAAGATCAAAGAAGCGTGGTGTTTGCCACACTAGAAGCTCAATACGGCAAGGATTGATCACGCCGATCAGGCTGATGCAGCGAACGAAGAAATAGGAGAGCAATTCATGAAAGATCAAAATTACAACATTTCTTTTACGGTAGACCAATCTGCCGACGAAGTTTTTGAAGCCATCAACAGCGTTCGTGGATGGTGGTCGGGAGAAATCGAGGGCGACACCGACAAACTCGGCGCCGATTTCACATACCGTTACAAAGATATGCACCGTTCCAGACAAAAGATCACAGAACTTGTTCCTGGCAAGAAGATCGTTTGGCGCGTGTTAGACAGCCAACTCAGTTTTCTGAAAGACAAAAGCGAGTGGACCGGCACGGAGATTGTCTTTGATATCTCTGCAAAAAAGGGCAAGACGGAGGTCCGTTTTACACACGCGGGCCTAAAACCCCAAATTGAATGCTATGGTAGCTGCTCGAACGCGTGGGGAATGCTCGTAAACGGCAATTTGCGCAACGTGATCACCACCGGTAAACCTCAGCCGGACGTGTTCGCGTAGAGGGACGATCATGACAAATCAAGATTTCACCACCACGTTTTCGGTAGACCAGACCCCAGAAGAAGTTTTCAAAGCCATCAATAATGTTTGTGGATGGTGGTCGAAAGAAGTTGAAGGCACTACCGACAAACTCGGGGCTGAGTTCACGCATCACTACGAAGACGTCCATCGTTGCAAGATGAAAATAATCGAATTCGCCCCCGGCAAAAAAATCGTCTGGCTGGTTTTGGACAACTATTTCAATTTCACTGAAGACAAAACCGAGTGGAAGGGCACAAAGGTTATTTTCGAAGTCTCTAAAAAAGACGGCAAAACGCAACTCCGTTTCACACACGAGGGTTTAGTTCCGGAATATGAATGTTTCAATATGTGCTCAGACGCATGGGGCTCTTATATAAACGGCAGTTTACGGAGCTTGATTGAGACAGGTAAGGGGCGCCCCAACCAGAAAGAAGAAGGGGAACGGAAAAAGGCTTCTCAATAATGATGGATTCGAATCAGTTCGTTGCCGTCTCAGGCCCTGTCGACGCCCGCTACTTGGCGTTCCTGGAGACTGTCTCCACGCTTCGGCCGAGCCTGCATCGCTACTGTGCCCGCATGACGGGTTCGGTGATGGACGGCGAAGACGTGGTACAGGAGGCCTTAATCGAGGCGTACCGGAAGCTGGATCGGTTCGACGAGAGCCGTCCTTTGAAGCCGTGGTTGTTTCGAATCGCGCACAATCGCTGCATTGATTTCCTGCGGCGAGAGGGAGTCCGGGACGAAGCCGAGGCGGCTGCAGCGATGCCTGAAGCAGTCTCGCCAACTGAGCCTGCCACGTTGGGTATCGGCAAAGCACTTGAACAGCTCGTCGCCGCACTGCCTCCGAAGGAGCGCGCATGCGTTCTTCTGAAGGATGTATTTGATTACTCGCTTGAAGAGATTGCAGAGCTGGTCGATACCACTGTCGGAGGCGTCAAGGCAGCCCTCAACCGCGGCCGCACGAAATTGGCTTCGTCACCTGCTCCGTCGCAGCCGGCTCGAACGGCGAACCCAGAATTGGCACGAATTATGCAACTCTATGTGGATCGATTTAATCGACGCGATTGGGATGGGGTGCGTGAACTGATCAGTGCTGACGCCCGGCTCAACGTCGCCGATCGCTTTGGCGGCAAGTTTGCGGACGCGGCTTATTTCTTCAACTACAACAACTGGCCTTGGCCTTGGAGACTGGCCGTCGGTGAATTGGACGGCGAGCCGGTGTTGATTATTCTCCAACGTGGTGCGGACACATGGACCTCTTACTCAGTGATTCGTATGAACGTGGTCGGCGAGAAAATTGAAGGAATCGCAGACTACATTCACTGCCCATGGGTGATTCCGGCAGCAGCGGCTGTCTCGCTGGCTGACCGTCCTAATCGCAGCCAACAATTGTAGGACTCCGTTGAAGCAAGAGCAGGATGTGCTACTGCCGCGCCAAGACAACTAACACGTGAAAGAAATGGTCCAGGTGGCAGGAGTTGAACCTGCGTGGACATGTACCCAAGACATGTGGGTGGCGGCTACCCTACCCCCGGATCTGGTGGTCGAAATTGAGAGAGGGCCTTTCAGCCCTCTCTTGTTTAGCCGCAGACCACCTGGCGCAACGTGTGCACCACGTCCACCAGATCGCGCTGCGCTTCCATAAATTGCGCCGTCCTTCACGTGATGTTCAGACCCTACCTCGTGCTTTGTAGAGCTGGTAATAGATAATTGTGCGACCGATCGGTCTCTTATGCCATCTTAATAGTGTTCGAGGAGAAACATGGCTCGGGCCACGGGGCACGGATGCACGAACCGTTCTTCGAGGATCAACAACAATAGAGTCGCAGGAGGAAGGGTGGCCGACATACTGCATCATGCGGAGACATGGTTCAAACCCAGGCGCTCACCGTTCTACTTCGCAGTTCGCACCGGTCTCCCTATGTAGAGGCTTCGCATTGCCTGAGATGAAAGGGGCATATGAATACGCACGCAGTTGTTGAAGATGAAAAAAGAGTCGAGACGGCAGCAGTAGTAAAGGAGCGTTCGCGCCCCGCGACAATGGGGCCTCTTGCTTCCGCGGCAGCTGACAAAGTTCTGTTCGAGGTCAGCCTGCTGGATTCCAGTGGTGCACAGCGCAAGAGAAGAACGTGGTCGACTCTTCTTTCGTTTGTTTTGCAATTGTTTCTGATCGGTCTTCTGCTTTTGCTTCCGTTGTGGTTCACCGATGTGCTGCCCAAGCAACAATTACTCAGTCTTCTGGAAGCCCCGCCTCCTCCGCCACCTCCTCCGCCACCAGCGGCGTCCACCCCATCCGCGGCGAAAGTGGTGAAGGTAACCAGCAATATCGCGAACGGAAGGCTGCGCACTCCAAGCAGAATCCCGTCAAAAGTCCAGATGATTAAGGAAGAGGACGCACCGCCACCGGTCGCGACAATAGGTGGGGTGGTTGGTGGTGTGCCTGGGGGGATCCCGGGAGGTCAGATGGGCGGGGTGATCGGAGGAATCATCAGTTCCAGTTCGAGCCTTGCAGCTGTCCCCAGGTTGTCTCAGCCGGCACCCACTGTACAACGGGTGCGCGTTTCACAGGGTGTGACCAAAGGCCTGCTCATCTCCCGGGTTGAGCCCGCTTATCCGCCCTTGGCAAAGCAGGCGCGCATTCAAGGTGTTGTAGTAATGACGGCGCTTATTGACAAAGGCGGGAACGTTCAAAACCTGCAAGTTGTTAGTGGGCACCCGCTGCTGGCGCCCGCCGCGATCGAGGCGGTCAAGCAATGGCGGTACAAGCCATTTCTTCTGAATGGGCAACCGGTAGAAGTCGAAACCACAGTCACGGTTAACTTTCACGTGCGTAGCGAGTGACCGTTGCGTAGTGCTGTCGGTTGGCGTCGCCTGCACTTCGAGGGATTTTTATGAGCGATCAACATAGCTTCCTTTCACCCGATCACCTTCATCCCGATGCATTCACACTCTCCCTGACGGCAGAACGCAGCCTAAATGCGGCAATCGTCCAGGCCGAGATCAGCAGAAGCTTCGAAGAATACCTTGGGATCTTCGACGAATTCTATGCCGATGATGTCGAGGTAAGCAGCGAAACCCCAGAAGAAACGATTCGTGGAAAAGCGAGGGTGCGATCACTTCTCCTCAACTTCCTGGTCCCACTTCATGTAATGGCAGAAGTTGGTGGTCTGTCGGTATCCATTCGAGAGAGCCCGATCCCCGGAGATGCTGCGGGCGAGACGTATTCCTCATGGAGGCTCGACCTGATCGGCGCGTCCGGTAAAACCTGTACCCTGAAGTGGCGCACCTTCCGGAAATGGAACGGGTCCAGCGTGGTGATGGAGCGTCACTATGACCAGCAGCTAACTGGTGGCCCGTTGGCGTTCGATGACCTCAGTTTCGGTGGGGTCGACCCTGCCGTAGGATTTCAAACGCCCTCGTAACTATTTTTAGCTATCTGGCGTCCATCGGGGGAGAGATAGGCGAGTTTCTCCCCGGTCGCATATAATGCGACGTGGGACCGATCGGTCTCATCCAACGGTCCGTGTGGTGCGGTCGCTGACTTCACCTTACCAGGAGCACGACGTGCGCAAAGGCGACCAGACGCGGCAGGAAATCATTCGTAAAGCGGCGCCGATCTTCAATCAAAAGGGATATAGCGGTACCGCGCTCTCCGACCTGATGCGAGCGACGGGGCTAGAAAAAGGCGGAATCTACCGGCACTTTGAGAGCAAACAAGAGCTCGCGAGAGACGCTTTCGACCACGCCTGGAAACTCGCAATGGATACGCGCTTTGACGGAACTCAGGAGATCCCAAATACGGTTGATCGCGTGATACAAGTCGTGCGGAACTTTCGGGACCGGCGGGTTGGGCTGGTGCCAGGCGGGTGTCCGCTGCTGAACACGGCCATCGATTCCGACCATAGCAATCCTCAGTTGCGAACGAAAGCTCGGCAAGCTCTCAGTTCATGGCTGGATCGTCTGCGATCGATTGTGGAGGAGGGGCAAGGACGGGGCGAGGTCCGGCCCGATGTCGACTCCGCGAAATTGGCAACGCTGATTGCCAGCACTCTAGAAGGGAGCTCGATGGTGGGTCGTCTGCAGCGGAGCGACGAACCTCTCGACCTTGCCTGCCGCCATCTGGAGGAACACCTCGAAACAAAGGTTCGTGCGCGAAAATCGAAAGCCGACGAGGAAAAGTTATGAGTGCTCAAGAAGTTCGGTTGAAGCCCGATTTCAGAGAGCGGACAAAGGCGAACGACGTGCCCGTCGGGCGTCTGATCGGATTCGAGACAAAAAACATTGCTGACGGACGGGCCACGGTCGTGTTGGCGGCCGGACCACAACATGTGAACCCTATGGGGACATTGCACGGCGGGATTCTTTGCGACATTGCTGACGCCGCAATGGGGATGGCATTTGCAAGCACCCTCACACCGGAGGAATCTTTCACTACGGTAGAACTGAAGATCAATTTCTTTCGTCCTGTTTGGCAGGCAGAACTCCAAGCGGAAGGAACGGTCGTGCAGCGAGGCCACACGATTGGCTACTTAGAATGCAATATAACCGACGAGGAGAACCGGCTGGTCGCGAGAGCGGCTTCGACGTGCATGGTGCTTCGCGGGCAGAAGGCATCAGGACGGTAATCCCACACAGCTTAGCAGCGCGTTTGTGCGATACTGCTGGCATCAACGGGTAGGCGGCTGGTTTATGGCAAACGCCAAAACGTTACCTGACCTACAAGCCCTTGCAATATCCCGTGCCGCCGCGCAAACCCTGCCCAGCGAGGCGCTACTGGATGCGCTGAAGATGATGCTCATCGGCGCATCATTGAACGAAGTTCTGGCGAGTCTTGCCCGCCTAATCGACGCCCACAGTGAGGGAATGTTGTGCTCGATTTTCCTGCTAGACGAGGACGGGTTGCACCTGCGATACGGCGTTGCCGCAGACCTGCCCGAAGCGTACCGGGCAGCAACTGACGGAGTCTGCATTGGTCCTAATGTGGGATCGTGCGGCGCAGCCGCTTACCTTCGGCAGCCAGTCTTCGTCTCTGACATCCTTTCTCATCCGAATTGGGCCAACCCTGCTCGGCATGCAAGTTCGGCGTCTTCATCGCGACGGTGTTACGGTCGACTGCCTACTTCGTAACGATCTGCGAAACAGTGTTGGCATAGCCCACGGTGGCGTCGCTGCTGCGATGGCAGACGCGGCAGTCGGCATTGCACTTCAGCGCCACTTTGCGGGCAAGCGCCGGATCGCCACTGTAGAGTTAAAGATCAATTACTTCCGGGCAGTGCAAGAAGGCCGCATCTCGGCTCGCTCTCACCTCCTTCGCATTGGTTCAAGGTTATGCGTCGGTAGCGTCGAACTCACCGATCACCATCGCCGCGCGATCGGAACGGCCATTGTTACTTATATGCTCGTCGATGGAGTAGTTGCCGTTTAGGATCAGCTTCGTGTTCCCGCTCTTCGCACAAGAAGCAAGATGCTCTGACTTATCCTTTAACCTCCTTGTAGAAACGCCTTCATGGACAGCTACTTCGCCGCGCAGATTCACAAGGTCTAGTCCTCCGGACTTGACCCCGCCAACACCGCCGCGCAGGTCGCTGCCATACAGCGCTCTCAGCAGCTCTACCAGAACCCCTTCGTCAACATGGCATACACCTTCATGGAACCCCTGCCCGTCGGCCTTGTCATTACTCTCATCTCCGCTGCCATCCTCCGCCGCAAAGCCCCTGTCGAACCCACCGCCGCTCCCGCAGTCATGGCCACATAAAACCGAAAGGCCGGGGCTTACGCCCGGCCTTTCGTCTTCTGAGCTGCCACCCTGTTCCCATGTTCTGGAGCCTACGGCTTCCACTGCCGCCCCAGCTCCGCCGTGTCTTTCACATCGGCTGCCGCAGGGTTTTCGACCTTCTTCACCTCCACCCCAAACACGCCGGCCACGAAAATGTTTTCTCGTGAGAAGGAAGACAGGAATGAGCGGCAAGACTGCCAGAGTCATCCGGGCATCCAATATCACCATCGTTCCTAGTGTCAGCATCGTTGCCATGAGCGTCCGCAAGATCGAAGGCAGCAGATCGGAGCCAAAGTACGCGAGTTCGTCGATCGGCTCCTTCAGCGGGTACATCGAGACTCCGAGTGGGGTGCGCTCGTGATAGTCGGCAGAGAGCGTGTCGAGATGTCGTAGCAAACCCAGCCGCACATCAAGTGCCAGGCGTTCCGCCGCCAGCATGGTCAAGTAGCCTCCTAAGCTTGTCAGTACCGCTCTGCCCTGATGACACAGGAAGATCAGGCCCACGGCGCCGATCAGAAGTCCGGTCCGCCGGCTAGGCAGAATTACGTCAATCAGCCACTTCAAGATTAAAGGCGCCAGCAGCGCCAGGAAGCTACCGACCGTGATGCAGGAGAAACTGGCCACATGCCAGCGAAGGAATGGACGAACTTGCCGGGACAGCCAACGAATTTCCGAAGGGATCCACTCGATCATTTCAGGTCCGCAGAGGTTGCAACAACGAGAGACCGCTACAGCGGAAGAAAGGCTCAGCTTACTGCGATGGTCCCGCAGGACTCCAGTCTTCCTTTGGAATGTTCGCAATTTCAACAATGGCGAACGATTCGTCAGCAATCGGCCGGAATGGAGCCGCTAAACAGTCGCGGTTTGCGTCCGCGATTCGGCCCCTGCGACGTTGCCCCAACTTCTAGGTAAGGGTTCGCATCACTTTCCCGGCTGGTTCATCCAATTCACCATGAGCAACAGGTTAGCCGTTTCGGTACTGGATCTTGTGGGAATGCGAGCAGGTGAGTCCGCGGGCAGCGCCATTGCTCGTTCGGTGGACTTGGCGCAGCATGCGGAGCGATGGGGATACAAGCGCTACTGGCTGGCGGAACACCATGCAATCTCCGGACTCGCTTGCTCGGCCACGCCTGTGCTGATCGGGCACGTGGCGGGGGCGACGAAGACAATTCGCGTGGGCAGCGGTGGAGTGATGCTGCCGAACCATGCACCGCTGGTTGTGGCCGAACAATTTGGGACGCTCGAGGCGCTGTATCCCAGG
>DATFVD010000071.1:0-16462 GCA_035260505.1 Terriglobales bacterium | reverse complement strand
AATCCATCGGACAACTTCATGATGTTTGCTTTGTGGATGGAATGAACTTTCTTGCGCTTGTTCTTGCGGGCATGCTCGAACGCGAAACGCGAGATGCGGGTGGAAGCCTTCTCGGTAATGACCTTGATGCTCTCGACTACTCCGGGAACAACTTCGTGTTCGATGCCGGAGTAAAGTCCTTCGGTATTTTCGCGCACGACAATCAGATCCACGCCCGGATAGCGGGTAGGAATATGCGGCAGGTTGCGGATGGGCCGGAAGTTAGCGAAGAGTTCGAAGCGCTTGCGGAGTTCGACGTTGATGCTGGAAAAGCCGCCCCCGATGGGCGTGGTCACGGGACCCTTCAGTCCGACGCGGGTGCGCTCGATGGATTCGCTGAGTTCTTTGGGAATGTATTCTTTGTATTTTTCGAACGCTTCGGCGCCGGCGGCGAAACTTTCCCATTCGAATTTGACGCCGGTGGCCTCGAGTATGCGAACCGTGGCCTGAATGACTTCGGGGCCGATGCCGTCGCCGGGGATGAGAGTGACTTTGTGTGCCATAGATTATTAAGGTGCTGCGCTCGCTGGATAGCCGCGGGCGGCTGTCCCTGCGTAAATTCAATCAGGTCTTTGAGGTTTTGCCTTTGGGCTCGGGCGCATCTTTCGCTTTAAGCAAGTCTTTCAGTTCGGCCATGAACTCCTGAACGTCTTTGAAGTCGAGATAGACGGATGCGAACCTTACGTACGCGACTTTGTCGTGGCGGCGCAGGCGGTTCATGATCAGTTCGCCAATTTCGCTGGTTTTGCGCTCACGCTCGGCGGACTCGATGACAAAGGTCTCGGCTTCATTGACGATCTGCTCGAGTCTGCTGATGGGTACCGGGCGCTTCTCGCATGCTCGCATCAGGCCGTTGAGCACTTTTTGGCGGTCAAAACGCTCGCGGCGTCCGTCTTTCTTTACCACCATGTATGGGATTTCGTCGATGCGCTCGTAGGTAGTGAAGCGCTTTTCGCACTTCAGGCATTCGCGACGGCGGCGGATGGAATCCGCTTCCTTGCTTTCGCGCGAATCCACGACTTTGTCATTTTCAAACCCGCAAAAGGGGCATTTCATGCGCTTGGCTACACTTCAGAGGTAAAAGTGATTGTAGCAGGCGACGCGGGATCGAACGGCAGGGGCGGCGTATTGCTTCTCCGCGACAACGTCAATATTGAATTCGCATGAGAAACAGACCTCAGGATTATAATCACGGCGGCCATGGTCCTCGCTCCGCATACAAAACTTGGACCTTATGAGATCGTCTCGTCGCTGGGTGCTGGCGGCATGGGCGAGGTGTATCGCGCTCGCGACCAGAGTCTCGACCGCGAAGTTGCAATCAAAGTGCTACCAAAAGAGTTGGCGTCGGACCCCGATCGACTGCGACGTTTCGAACAGGAAGCGCGGGCAGCTGCGGCACTCAATCACCCAAATATTCTGGCGGTTTATGGCTTCAGCACAACGGAAGACCATGCGCCCTATCTGATTGCCGAACTTCTTCAAGGGCAGACGCTGCGCGAACGGCTCGAACAGGGCGAGATTCCGGTGCGCAAGGCGGTCGAATTCGCTCTACAGACGGCGCGGGGACTGGCGGCAGCGCACGCCCGTGGCATCGTCCATAGGGACCTGAAACCTGAAAACATTTTTCTTACGCGCGATGGCGTGGTCAAGATTCTTGATTTCGGCCTGGCGAAGCTGGTCGGCCCCGTCGCCAACGGGCCGCAGGGTTCGGTGGCGACGGTCAGCGTCACCGAGGCTGGAGTGGTGCTGGGGACCGTGGGTTACATGTCACCGGAGCAGGTTCGCGGACAGGCTCTCGACCATCGCACCGATATCTTCAGCCTGGGCGCGGTCTTGTACGAGATGCTTTCCGGAAAGAGAGCATTTCAGAGGACGACGTCCGCGGACACGATGAGTGCCATCCTCAAGGAGGAGCCTGCCGAGCTTTCGAGCGCCGGGCGCAATCATCCTCCTGCGCTCGGACGCATCGTACACCGCTGTCTGGAAAAGGACCCGGCAGAACGGTTTCAATCGGCGCAAGACCTGGCCTTCAATCTCGAGTTAGTCAGCCGCGACGAGAGTGGAAGCGGCGCGGTTGTGGCGCTCCCATCAAGGCAGAGTCGACGCTCCCTGATTGCCGCTTCAGTTGCGCTGGCGGTCTTAGTAGCGGCGGCGGTTGGATTCCTGGCACGAGGACTGAGGCCACAGGCAGAAAAATCTTCTCCAGTAGAGCTATCGCGGCTTACCGACTTTGTGGGTATGGAAGAATTTCCGGCGCTGTCACCCGACGGCAAGTCGGTGGCGTTCACGGCCGACATTGGCGGGCGGAGGCAAGTCTGGGTGCGATTGCTTGCGGGGGGTACTCCGCTACAGGTGACCCATGACGACGCCGACCATCAATCCCCGCGTTGGTCGCCGGATTCCTCATCGCTGATTTATTTCTCTCCATCCCAGGAGCCGGACGGGGAAGGGAAAATCTGGCAAATCCCCGCGTTAGGAGGAACGGCTCGGCCGCTCGTCAACAGTCTGGGTGGTGCTGACCTGAGCCATGACGGCAAACACCTCGCCTATTTCCATTCCAATCAAGGGGAGCTCGAATTAGCCGTTGCGGATCCGGACGGCTCGAACTTTCGCAAGCTCACGGTTCTTCCAAACGAATACAACTATTCCGATCTCCGCTGGTCTCCCGACGACCGGAAACTGGGATTCCAGCGCGGAAGAACCTTTGATTACGACGTATTTTATGTGCCGGCCGAAGGGGGCAACACCCAGGCAATCACGAGGGACGGAAATCCACTGGCGGGCTTTGCCTGGCTTCCCGACGGCTCGGGGGTCGTCTACAGCTCTTCCCGAGGCGACACCGTTCTCTACCTGCGAACCATGAATCTGTGGTCGGTCCAAACCGGAGGAAAGAATCTGCGTCAACTGACTTTCGGGGAGACGTCTTACATCTCGCCGGATCTGGATCAGCACGGCAATATCGTCGCGACCCGCAGGCAGATCCAGTTCGATATTTGGCGCTACCCGGTCGACGGCAGCCCGAAAGAAAACGTTCGCCGCGGCGTCCAGATCACGCACCAGACCGGCAATGTACAAACACCGTCCGCGGCCCCAGGAGATCATGAGCTCGCATATTTGAGCGACAGCGGGGGACATGGCAATCTCTGGGTATTGAATCTCGATACCCAGCAGAATCGCCAGGTCACCTTCGAACATGATCCGCAAGTCACGATAGGGGTGCCTGTCTGGTCCCCGGACGGGCAGCACATAGCCTACGTGAAGCGCGGACTCAACGCGTGGAACGTCGATCTGTGGCTGATCGACCCCGACGGAAGCAACGCTCACAAAATATCGGACGGCGGCGGCTGGGCTTGCTGGTCTCCGGACAGCCGATGGATATATTTTTCGCCCCCCGGCCAGAACGGATTTCGAATCGAGAAGGCCTCGCCTGCGGGTGGTGCCAACCAGTTAGTGCGCGAGGAAGGACAGAAACCGGCGGTTGCTGCGGGCGGAAGGCTTTTCTTCGTGATGAGTTTGCCCGCGCTGAATGGCCTGTCGGACATGCAGATCATGGTAGCCAACCCCGAGAGCGGCCCGGCGCAGAAGTTGGCTCGTATTTCAGGATCACGCCTGTCCAGTTGGCTCCTGATGCAGCCCGTCCTTTCTCCCGACGGCAAATGGCTGACGGCGCTGCTGACCGATGAACCAACTACGGATATCTGGGTGCAGCCAACGGCGGGAGGATCAATGCACCGCATTACAGACTTCGACCGCCAAGCCACGTTCATCACCCGGAGAGTTTCCTGGTCGTCCGATGGACACTCTATCTACGCCGCGGTCGGAAAAGGCGAGGCCGATATTGTGTTGTTGAGCAATGTGAAGCCGTAGCCACGGTATATGTTCGGGGGATTCCGAGCGTATCGTCGGCCACTCGGAAACTGACCCGACACAGCAACTCAGGTTGCTTCCTCGACCGCGACAACTTCCTCCGCCTCCGCGCTCTCCGCGGAAAGCTTGCGCAGCGAGAGGCGTTCCTGGTGGGAAAGAATAAGTCCGACGGGAACGATCGCCATAAACGTCACCAGCCAAAGCATGATGCCGCAACTGACCGTGAGTTCCTTGGGGACAATTTTAAAGACATGGTCAAGCGCGCTGATGGTCGCCAATTGGGAGCCGCCGCCGACACCAGGCAACTGAACCATGGAGCCAATCATGCTCGCTCCCATAAGAAGAAGAACCTTGGTGACGCTCAAGGTGCTCATGGGTGCGCCGTAGGCATGCGTAACCTCTTTGTAGGCCAAGGCGATGATCCACCACATCAAGACGGACACAGCCGACAATTGGAGGAAGGCGAATGGACCGTGAATAGTATTGAGGCCGACAGTAAACTCACGAATTTTTTGCGCGATACGAAGACCCAGATTCTCGGAAAGATGGGAAAAATGATTCTCGACCCACTGCGCCATTCGGTTTCCCCGGTAGGAGACCAGCACCGCTCCTGAAAGCAATCCCAGCACCAGAACACTCAGGGCGTATCCCGTGAGATGAATGCCGTGCCGTAATTCCGGCGAGGAGGCGAGTGTGAACGTGCGCAGTTTTGAGGGCAGAAAAATCGCTGCCACCAGCAGGACGGTGAAACCACCGACGTCAAAAATCCGCTCCACCGCCCAAACTGCCACTTGCGAGGCGAAAGGCAGGTTCAGACGGCGCGCGATCAGGTAGGGGCGAATCAGTTCGCCGGCACGACCGAGCAGAGCGAGTCCGGCGAATCCGATCATAGTGGGTGGGACTAATCCGAGGATGGACGCTTCCTTGCGCACGGGCCGAAGAAAGATCTTCCAGCGCACGGCACGCAAGAAGTAGGCGATGTAGATGTATGCAACGCCTGCGATGATGTCACGCCAATTCGGTCTGGCTCGAAAGAGCCGGGCCCAGTCGAAATGTTGCCAGGTGCGGAACTGCAGATAAACCAGCGTGGCCAACACGAGGAAGACAGCCGCGTAGACCACGTATCTTTTTTTATTCATTCAGTTTTATTCATTCTAATTCCGTCGGCGAGCTAACCCCCGCGAATGAAGGTAAATGAGACAGCAGGCATGGTCAAACGTGAAGCGGTCAACGCGGAACGGTCAACATGGAACAGTCAAGGCTGAGGCTCGGCGGTGACAGCGGTGGCTGCGGGTTTCGAAACGCGGGCGTGAGCTGGGGGTTTGTTGGAGAGCTGCTTTTGCTTCGCTTCCTTCCGCGCGATCTTTTCCTGGGCGATCTTCTTGGTGTTGTACTCGTGCACGATGCGGGCGACGTAGGCGCGCGTTTCGCGAAATGGCGGCACTCCCCGATACTGCTCGACGCGTTGCGGACCGGCGTTGTAAGCAGCCAGCGCCTTGACGAGATCGAAATTGTAACGCTCCAGAAGCTCGCGCAGATAGCGGCTTCCGCCGGTGACGTTGGCTTGCGGATCGAAGGCATCGTTCACGCCCAACTGGTTGGCGGTGCCGGGCATCAGTTGCATGAGTCCGCGGGCGCCTTTGGGGGAAACGGCGTGCGAATTGAATCCGCTTTCGGCGTGAATGACGCTGTTCACCAGGTCGGGGTCGAGATGATAGGCGGCGCTGGCGGAGTTCACGACTTGATTGAGCGCGGGCGCGGGGACAAATTTCGCGGAGCGAGACTTCATAGACCAGGATTTTGCGGACTCAAATTTCGCAGACCCCAGCGGGGCGGAGATAGAGGCATGCGAAGCTGCGGGCGCGGGCAATGGCGATGGCGGCAACGAGAGATCCTTTTCGTAGCCGGTGATCTCTTCGGTGGGCACGTCGGTGAAGCTGGAATCGTCAGCGCCGAGATATAGGCGGGTGTTTGTTCCCATCACCAGGCGATGCTCATGGCGGATGCTGAAGCCGTTGCGGAGAATTGCCAACTCTGCGGCAGTCGCCGGACGACCGAGCAAAGTTAGGGCGACGCCACAGAAGAACGCGGCAGCTCTCACGGCTGTGACTGCCGGGCTTCGCCCGGCGTGGACGGGCGAGGGCGCCCGTCCCCACACGAGCGGGGTACCGCGACGCCGGATTCGCTCTAATGGGTTTCTTCGAATCATCACAAACTAAGCACGATTGTTGGTCCGTGTATCTGGTCAACAACTACCGGTTCGATCGTTTTTCCCTCAAGCACGTGCTCGACGGCCGCAGATACTCCGCTTTCGGCGTTCGAGCGGGTCAGCGTCCAGCCGCGGGAGCGCAACTCTTCCGACGCATTCCCCATAATAAAAGGATGGCCGGCAAAGGCAAGCATTTCGATATCGTTATAGTTATCGCCGATGGCCATGACCTGCTCGCGGGTAATGCGCCGATAATTTGCCCAGCGCTCGAGCGCGTGTCCCTTGGAACAGCCGGCGTTGAGCACATCGACGATGGAGAGATCGCGACCCGGGTACTCGGTCCGTACAACGGTGATCGGCAGGCCGCAGCTGTCGAGGACTCGCAATACCCGCTGCATGTCCCTGACCGGACCGCAGAACATGGCCTGCACGGGGTCGCGGGTGAGTGCATTCTCGATCGGAACCACGAACTGGATGTACCGCATGTTCTTCTCCAGCCACCGCTGGATGCTGGCTTCCAGTTCGTCGAGACGCTCGATCACGATGGCGCCCGCAGTATCGCCGTGAAGATCATTGCTGTCAAAGGTTAGAACGGTCTGACCGCGAAACTCCTGCATCGTGCGGACTAGTTCACGGCAGGTTGGCGCGGGGAGCAGATCGCGGTGGAAGGTTTCTCCGGCAAGGGAGCGGGTGACGGCGCCATTCGAACTGATCAACCAGAGATCAAAACCCAGCTGTTGAGCGATGGGCAGGGCAAAAGTGTGGCGGCGTCCGGTAACCAGGATTACCTCAATGCCTTGGGCGTACGCGCGCCTGAGCGTTGCCAGATCGGTTCCGGAGATCTCAAATTCGGGGTTGAGCAGGGTGCCGTCAATGTCGATGGCAATAAGGCGGAGGGAATCGGCGGGCACAGACAATTTTAGCATCCGGGAGCGTAAGCGGAGGGCCGGGCGTCCCCGCCCGGGGCCACCATGCTACTGGACGGGCGAGGACGCCCGTCGCTCCACTTTCTTTTGAAGGTCTGTTGTCGGTATGCAACAATGATGCGCGACGGAGATTATCGCGATGAAATTTAGATTTCTTGTGTTGTGCCTGACGCTTTTCCCTGTGTCTTTGCCCGCCCAGTCCGCACCCGAAACGGGCAAGCCCTTCGTTGTCGAATACTATTACAAGGCGAAGTGGGGACACGCGGATGAGTTCCTGCAGCTGTTCAAGAAGAACCACTATCCTCTGCTGAAAAAACAGGTGGAGATGGGCCGCATGCTGAAGGTCTGGATGGACCAGCCGCGCTACCATACGACCGAAGACGGGCGCTGGGATTATCGCGTGACCATCGTGTTCAAGAACTCAACGGCCGCGAATGAACCCTTCGACGAGGACCCGCTGAAGAAGCAGCTTTGGCCCGACCAGGCCACGTATGCGAGGGAAGAGCAGCGCCGGTTTGAAATTCTCGACGGACATTGGGACCTGCCCATCAAGAGCGTGGAGCTAGAAGGGAAGTAAACGATGCGGCAGTTTCCAAAAGGATGTAAAAGGTTCGTTAAGCTTCCCGACGAAATCCTTTATCGCTGGCATCAGAATTTGGAGTTAGACACATTGCAGTTATGCCGATAAGTTAGATCATGGATAACTTAATCGGTGTGGAAGACTCTCCTGTTGATTTGCTGCATGAGATAGGTGGCCGCCTTGCGGCGTCTGGCGGATTTCACGAAGTGCTGGACCGGGTGGTGGAGTTTGCCTCGGCGCTGGTGAAGTGCGATTCCTGCCTGGTGTATGTGCTCGAGGGCGAAGAACTGGTCTTACGCGCCTCCATGAATGCGCATCCCGAGGTGGTAGACCGGCTCAAACTGCGCGTGGGACAGGGCATTACGGGGTGGGTGGCGGAACATCACGAACCGGTAGCGATTTCGGAAAAGGCGGCGCAGGATCCGCGCTTCCAGTTCTTCCACGAATTGCCGGAGGATAGTTACGAAGCTTTTCTCTCCGTACCGCTGATGTGCAGGGGGCGGGTGGTGGGAGCGATCAATCTGCAACATCGCCGGCCTCACATCTACAAGCGGAAGGAGATCCGGCTGATTTCGGCGATCGGATTTCTGGTGGGTGCGGAAATTGAATTGGCACGCATGGAGGAAATCAACTCCAACCTTACCGACCAGTTACAGACCCGAAAAGTTGTGGAACGCGCCAAAGGGATTTTGCAGCGCGAGCTGCGGTTGAGCGAAGAGCAGGCCTACCTCACTCTACAGAAGCAGAGCCGGCAGAGACGCAAGACGATGAGGGAAATTGCCGAAGCGATCATCCTGAGCGAAGAAGTGAGAGAAAACACGCGCGGGTCGGAATTGTCGTAAAACGGCCAGCGGACAACGTCGTCAATTTCCCGTAGAGACGCGGCTTGCCGCGTCTCCGCTGCATGCAAAGAAGACAGGGCAAGGCCCGTCTCTAGCGGGGAAGCGATGCCCAGATAACCACGAATCGTTCCCAAGAGAAATTGTGCCAAACAAAAAGCCGGGAGCAGATGGCGTCTGCTCCCGGGGAGGGACAACTGCGATCGGGATGTGGCCCGAACGCAGCTGGGCGATTTATTTCGATGCAATCTCGCGCGATGCGTTCTCGTGCGGAAGGGCAAAATGCAGCGTCATGTCGTACTCGGGGAGGGCCATGGTGCTGACGAAACTCTCTCCGTTTCTCGACACCAGAGTGAGCATGGAGCTAACTTCGTCCGCCTTTGGCGATTCAACGTCGTTCACCATCATCATGGCGTTGGTGTCGGTGCCGTTGATTCCCCGTAACACGAGAAACTCGGACGCACCCTCGCTTTTGATGGAGAAGGCGTACTCTCCCGGGCCCAGGATGCAATTTTGCCAGTGCACTTCGTGAGACAGAATGAACTTGCCCTGTGCTTCCTCGGCGGCGGCCAGAGTCGGCTGAAGGGTAAACATGCTCATGCCGAGAACGGCGGCATATGCGAATTTGCGAATCGATCTCATAAAATCTCCTTTTCTGGTCTAAAAGCACACGGCCAACGTAAGAGGTGAAGCCTACCGGCGTGGGCTCAGATTAAGTGGAGAACAACGAGGTCAGCAGATTTGCAACGCAGCGTACACGGCTGGACACAAATATTAGTTCGACGGATCCGCTGCTTAGCGGGGCTCGAACTAGGATGACTATGAAGGAATTCAGATGCGGAGTCCAACGAAAAAAATCGATCTGCCGAATCTGTGTAGAGACGGGGCAAGCCGCATAACTCTAAATTGAGCAGGTCGGGCTAGAAGTTGACCCTCCGGGATGGTTGCTGGGCAGTTGCTTCCGCGCAGCTGACGATCCGCGAAGGGTCAGCCCTCTCCCGTCGTCGGATAAAATGCTGACAAACACAGGCTGACTGTCTTTTGAAGATCTGTGCGTCCCTTCCGTTTGGAAGCGACAGGAAAGACTCATGCAATTAGGATTCATCGGAACTGGCGAAATCACATTATCAATCGTCACTGGCCTTAGCTCGTTCGGCGTCACCGCCCACTCCATCTGGTTGTCCCCTCGCAATTCTGCTATCGCTAATGGGCTTGCGAATCGTTTCCATGGAATATCCGTCGCGGCATGTAACCAGGAAGTTCTCGACCATTCCGAAACAATCGTGATCGCGGTGAGACCTTCAGCTGCGCGAGATGTTCTTTCGGAATTGGCTTTCCGTCCCGATCATCAGGTTATCAGCCTTGTCTCGGCGCTCTCGCTGCGGAGCTTGTCTGAACTCGTAGCACCTGCTGTGCGAATCGCAAGGGCCGTACCATTGCCGTCAGCGGCAAAACGATTGAGCCCCACGGCAATCTATCCCCCCGATCCGATGGCCTTTGAACTCTTCGCGGGGATTGGAACCGTCTTTCCAGTTGAAAGGGAAAACGAGTTCGATGCAATCTGCGCGACGACTGCGACAATTGCGTCCTATTTCGCATTTAATGAATCGATTGCGTCTTGGTTGGATAAGCAAGGTGTTCCAGCATCGCAAGCCAGAGACTACATTGCACGACTCTTTTTGGGGGTAACGACTGGCGCTGTCGAAGCGCCCGAGCGCAGTTTCCAATCACTGGCTGCTACACACGCCACTGCCGGCGGCATCAATGAGCAATTCCTCAAACACATGGTTGAACATGGCCTCCTGACAAGAGTCTCGGAAGCTCTGGACTCGATTCTGCACCGAATCGGGGCGGAATCATAGACTGCGGTTTCCGGACAACTGTTTCGCTGAATGGACATCAGGAGGTGTTCAGATCGGCCGCCCCGTTAGGGTCTGGGTGACGGGCAAGCCGGAAGTAATTGATACATTAGCGCTGATGGGTACCCGTCTCTACACCAGACGCGAACGCCGTCCAATGCGTTGCAGACGCAGTTGAAACGGCTTTCTAGCGGATTCAAGCCCACCCGTTTGCAAAAAGTTCACCCGATACGAGAACATACTTGGTTTGCATACATCCCACAGTTCCTACAAGGAAGCAGCCAAAAATATGGCGAAGCTGAAAAAGGCCCCAACGAAAGAAACGCTGAAGGCGACGGTCGAAGTGAAGTCCTCAACAAAAGCAGGCAGCGTCGCCCGAGACGAGAGCGCGATTGAGCCTGCCAAGGGCAAGCTTGGCGTGATGATCCCGGGCATGGGCGCGGTTGCCACCACGTTTGTTGCGGGCGTGGAAGCGGTGCGCAAAGGAATCGCGCACCCCATCGGCTCGCTCACGCAGATGGGAACGATTCGTCTGGGAAAGCGCACCGACGGCCGGTCTCCAAAAATCAAGGAGTTCGTTCCGCTCGCCGGGCTGGATGATCTGGTCTTCACCGGCTGGGACATTTTCGAAGACAACATGTACGCGGCCGCCCGCAACGCCGGTGTGCTGGAGCGCGATCTGCTCGATAAAGTGAAGGGACGCCTCAGCGCCATCAAGCCAATGAAGGCCGTGTTCGATCACAACTACGTCAAGAAGATCGACGGGCCGAACGTGAAGAAAGGGAAGAACAAGCTGGAACTGGCGGAGCAGCTTCGGCAGGACATACGCGACTTCAAGAAGTCGAGTGGCGCGAGCCGGCTGGTCACCATCTGGTGCGCTTCGACCGAAACCTTCATCGAGCCGAGCGCCGCTCACCAGAGCGTCAAAGCCCTCGAAAAAGGGATGAAAGAGAACGACGAAAATATCGCGCCTTCGATGTTATATGCCTATGCCTCACTGATGGAGGGTGTGCCCTTCGCCAACGGCGCGCCGAACCTCACGGTGGACGTTCCAGCAATGCTCGAACTGTCACGCGAGCGCGAAGTTCCAATTTGCGGCAAAGATTTCAAGACTGGCCAGACTTTGATAAAGACCGTGCTCGCTCCCGCCTTCAAGGCGCGGCTGCTCGGGGTAAGCGGATGGTATTCCACCAACATCCTGGGCAATCGCGACGGCGAGGTGCTGGACGATCCCGGCTCTTTCAAGACCAAGGAAGAATCGAAGCTCGGAGCGCTCGAACACATTCTGCAGCCCGCTTTGTATCCGGAGCTCTATGGCAATATCTTCCACAAAGTTCGTATCAACTATTACCCGCCTCGTGGCGATAACAAAGAAGGTTGGGACAACATCGACATCTTCGGATGGCTCGGGTACCCGATGCAGATCAAGGTGGACTTCCTGTGCCGCGACTCGATTCTTGCGGCGCCGATCGTGCTCGATCTGGTGCTGCTCCTCGATCTCGCGCAGCGCACGCCCGAGCTGCGCCGCCTCGGGCTTCAGGAATGGTTAAGCTTCTACTTCAAGTCGCCGATGACACCGCCGGGCTTGTATCCAGAGCACGATCTCTTCATCCAGCTCATCAAGCTGAAGAACACGCTGCGGTACTTGAAGGGCGAAGAGTTAATTACGCATCTGGGGCTGGAATACTACGACTAGCTCGTGTAGCGCGGGCGCCCTCGCCCGCGTTTCTTCAACATCGGCGGGTAGGTCTCACCACACCGTCCGAATCAACGGGCTCCGCCGGATCCGCTCATCGCGCGTCACTAATGTGAGCCCTTCCGCGCGAGCCGTGGCCCCGATCAGCCGGTCCGCCGGATCGCGCGGATAATCATCAGGAAACTGCGTAGCCAAGGCAGCGATTTCCGGCGTGATCGGTCGAACGGAGACGCCCTCCACCATGATTCGAAGCGAGGCCTCGACTGGACCGTACGACTGAATTCTTGCAGTGGCCAGCAGCCATGAAAGTTCCCAGAGGCTAATCGCGGAGATTGCTACTCCGCCCGCCCGCCGGGCCCGGCGGATTTCCGACGCTGCAGCCCGCGACAGACGCTTCGAATCGTCCACCGCCCAAAACAGAACATGGGTGTCCAGCAGAATCACTGCGACTCCCAGGCATCCGGCTCAATCGGCGATTCGATATCGCCCACAACCCGAAACACACCCTTCAGCCTGCCGATGAAATCGTCCTTCGTATCCTCGATGGGCACTAGCTTGGCTACCGGCTTCCCGCGCTTGGTGATGATCAGCGGCTCACGGGTGGAGCGCACGTCATCCATGAGCGTGAGACAGCGTGCTTTGAAGACTCCTGCGGCAATTTTCTTCATGGACAGATTATAGCATACATGGTCATATCGACATGACTATCGACACGATTGCTGTTTTCTCAGTTCCGTTACAAACAGTGAGTCGCCAAGAGTGCAGATTCTTCCAGTTCGTAGCCAGCGACTCGCGATAGAATCTTGCCGATGGCCATCAAGAAAAGCGCGGGCGGGCACAACACACGCTACGTCCGACTACAGAAGAACTACTGCTTCGCCTGCGGCAAGAATAACCCCGACGGCATGCGCCTGCGCTTTACTTATGACGAGGAGCGCAACCGTTTCGTGTGCCGATTCCGCCTGGGCAAGCGTTACACCGGGCCGCCTGGACACTGCCACGGCGGCATCATCGCGACCATCCTCGATGAAGCGATGGGCAGAGTGAACAAGCTACGTCAGGTGGTGGCGCTAACTTCCGAGATTACCGTGAACTACCTGAAACCGGTGCCGCTGAAACAGCTGCTGCGCGTGGAATCTCGCGAAGTGAAGGTGAAGGGACGCAAACACATCAATATGGCCGAGATCCTGAACGAAAAAGGGGAAGTGCTGGCGCGCAGTGAAGGCCTGTTCATTGGGATCGATCCAAAGCGCATGTTCGCGAAATACGTGGACCGATAGTTGAATCAAGAAAGGCACATATGAACGAAGTGGAAGAAATGTTTGTTGGCTTCCCCGCCATGCTCAACTCCGATGATGATCCCGAGGTTTGGAAAGCGGCGATCTCGGTTCTTCTTGATGAGTTCCGGTTTCGTCACCAGAACATTGAGAAGGGGACGGAATGCTTTCTCCGCATCGGCGCATGCTCCCACTGGTTTCGTCCGCATCAGGCTCGATGGACGGCAGCGGGTGGATTCGCTTGGCCAACAGGATATTTGGGGGGAAAGGGATTCATGATGCACGGCCTGCCAGAGTTCGATTGGTCAGTCATCTTCCAGTTGGCCGAGGGAAAGTGGCGACCGGCAGCAAAGTTTTCTGGGAAGAGAAAGCTGATCGTGCGAGTGGCGATTCCCTCTAGGACTGCCAGGCATAAACAGGCTGCCGTCCATACGCTCTGGCAACCCGCGAATCAAGCCATTTTCTACGGATTTCGTAAGTTGGGGAATGGATGGAAATGCGTCGCAAACTCGGAAGAGCTGGTTGCCGCGGCAAGAGACAGACGTCTTCGACCGAAGCCCGGTAGAAGTAAGCGGCAGTAGGCTCTTTAGCCAAGGGGTACCGCGAATTGTGAACGGGCTGTAAAATGAATGTCAGGGCAACGTAACCTCCAGCACCCCGTAAGCGCTGTGCTGATGGCTGACGGCTGAAAGCTGACCGCTGAAAGCTGTTCCCAGAAAAGAGTAAACCCATGTCGCAAAACAACGGACACAACACCAACCTTCGCCTCAAGACCGGCCTAGCCGAAATGCTCAAGGGCGGTGTCATCATGGACGTAACCGACGCGAAACAAGCGGAGATCGCCGAGCGCGCCGGAGCGGTAGCGGTGATGGCGCTGGAGCGCGTCCCGGCACAGATCCGCGCCGAAGGCGGAGTAGCGCGCATGGCCTCGCCGAAAAAGATTCGCGAGATCATGGCGGTGGTGGATATTCCGGTCATGGCGAAATGCCGCATCGGGCACTTTGCGGAAGCCCAAATACTTCAAGAGCTGGGTGTCGATTACATCGACGAGTCCGAAGTTCTAACCCCGGCCGACGAAGTGCATCACGTGGATAAGCAGGCCTTCACGGTTCCGTTCGTGTGCGGCGCGCGCAACCTGGGCGAAGCTTTGCGGCGCATCGCCGAAGGTGCGGCCATGATTCGCACCAAGGGCGAGGCTGGCACCGGAGACGTGGTGCACGCCGTCCGGCACATTCGCCAGATTGTGCTGGAGATGAAGATTCTCACCGTCCTCGGGGAAGAAGAACTCTACGCGAAAGCCAAGGAGCACCAGGCGCCCTACGAACTGGTGAAGATGGTGGCGCGTGACGGCAAGCTGCCCGTGCCCAATTTCTCCGCGGGAGGAATCGCGACCCCGGCGGACGCATCGCTCGTGATGCAGCTCGGAGCCGAGGCGGTATTCGTCGGCTCAGGAATCTTCATGAAGAACTCGACCGAATTCGCCGATCCCGCGGAAGCCGAGAAGCGCGCGAAGGCGATTGTGCAGGCGGCGTCGCACTTCAAGGACCCTAAAGTGTTACTTGAAGTCAGCGAGAATCTGGCGGGGGCCATGAAAGGGCTCGCGGTGTCTACGCTGGATGAAGCGCACCTGCTGCAGACGCGGGGTTGGTAAAGCCTCTAGTGGCGCGGGCGTCCCCGTGTTACCCCGAATAGCATCCTGGGATTCCGCGACTGCATGCCGGGGATTCCTTGCGTATGCACTCAGCGGTGGCGGAAGAAATACACCAGTCCGGCGAGTATCAGTGCAGCCAGAAGGAAGCGGACGATGGGCCAGATATTGCTCGGCTCCGGTGTGATCGGCGAGTTGGTGGAGTTCAGCGCGTTTGAAAAGTTCGCATTTCCAACTGGCATCGAGCTTGCGCCACCGGACCAGAACTTGGGCGAGCTGGTGGAAAAACTTACCTTGCGGTTTACGGATACTTTCACATCTCCGGAACCAAGCTTGCCGGCGAGCGCCTGAGACAGCTCGGGCATGAGGGCCTTGCCGAGTGCGCCTAGAACTTTTTCCGCGAAGTGATTCTCGATTTCTGCATGGGTAGAGCCGGTGATGGGTAGTTCCTTGCCGTCGGTGGACTGGAGAACGAAGCCGCCGCCGGGCTTGTGTTCGACGTGAAAAGCAAATTTGACTTCTTTGTTTTCCAGCGGCAGTTTCAGGCCAGGGAATTCTGCTGCGACCGCGGCAGCGATGTTAGCCTGGATCTTTTGTTGCAGCTCTTCGCGCGTGGGCGCTTCGAGCGGGGGCAGGCTGGGATCAGTGGCGTGGGCGATGAACCCACCTTCGGGCTTGGGCTCAATTCGGTAGGTGAAGTGCGTGATCAGCCGCTTGATTTCCATGGCTGCGACGGATTGTAGCGCAATTTATGGCAGGCGCTTAGTTACGTCGGTGGGATGTATTGGTAAAGGCGGATGGCCCACCCTTTGCGGTTTGAAGGGCGGGATTCCACGACCGCATGGCGGGTGGCGCAGCCTGGCCTACGGCACCTTAACGATTGTCAATGATATCGGCCGAGCACTCAGCGGAGCCGGGCTGCCCAAGCGGGCGAGCGCTCCCGTGGCGCTATCTATGTTGAATCCGACAATCGTGTGGTTCGGCTCGTCTCCCGCAAACAGGAACCGCCCTGAGGGCTCGACGGTGGGGCCGCCTAGAAATGAACCCGAAGAAAAGGGAGAGCCGGGAATCGACGTCAGGGCTCCGGAATTCGGATCAACATTGAAGCCTAGTAATCCACCCAGAGGGCCCTGCTGTTGCATACAGAAACTTTCCCGATGGGTCGAATGCAGCACTATAGATTGCCATTCCAACCTGAAATGGAGAACCTGTCAGTACTGTTAGTCCGCCGGTTGTGCCATCGATATTCCACGCAAGAATGCCGTTCGCCTTCATGCCCGAAGTTGCGTAGAGGAACTTTCCGGAGGGATGTATCGCGAGCCCTCCGATCGTCGCGTTTACCGGCGGAATGAAGGGCGATCCGGGCACAGGAGCGAGCGCCCCGGTGCTGGAGTCAACTGAGAATGCAGAGAGACTCTGCAGGAGAAAGTTGCCGCCAGATGCGTCTATGTTTTCGGTGTACAAGAATTGCCCAGAGGGATGCACGCGCACAATAAAAGGCGCCTGGTCGGCGGGAAATGGC
>DATFVD010000070.1:0-3177 GCA_035260505.1 Terriglobales bacterium | reverse complement strand
CATAGTGCTGATCCACGGCGGTTTCGTGGACGGCTCGGGATGGGAAGGCGTCTACAACACATTGAAGAAGAAAGGCTACAACATTACCATCGTGCAGAATCCCACTCTCTCGCTCGCCGACGACGTGGCCGTAACAAAGAGGGTCATTGCCGCGCAGGATGGGCCTGTCATCCTTGTCGGGCATTCGTATGGGGGCGTCGTGATTACCGAAGCGGGTAACGACCCCAAGGTGGTGGGGCTTGTCTATGTTGCCGCATTTGCGCCTGACAGGGGCGAGTCAGTGGAAACGCTGATCAAGAATCCTCCGCCGGGGGCGCCAGCGCCGCCAATCCTACCGCCGCAGGACGGGTTCCTCTCTCTGGACCGGTCCAAGTTCGCGGCCTCATTCGCCGCCGATGTAAATCGTGGTTTGGCCGCTTTCATGGCCGATTCTCAGGTTCCATGGGGCGTGCAGGCACTCAGCGGAATGGTGAGCGAACCAGCGTGGAAATCCAAGCCCAGTTGGTACCTCGTTTCTACGGAGGACAAAATGATTCCTCCTGACGCTCAACGGGCCATGTCGAAACGCGCCGGTTCAAAAGTTGTCGAAGTTAAGGGAAGCCATGCGATTTACGTCTCGCAGCCGCGCGCCGTTGCTTCTCTCATTGAGCAAGCGGCGAATGGTTCCGTCTCAACGGAGAAGTAAAATCGCATCTCCCTGCGATGAAGCTCGCTGCACCGAACGTCGTGTTTATGATCATGCAACCAGACTGGAAGAAGGCGGGTCGCTCGACTGATCCGCTTGCAAGAGCCCAAATGCAACATCAGAGCCGAATTCAAACTCAGAAGAGGGATACATACCAATGAAAAGCATAGACAAAGCAGTGGAACTTTCCGCACAGACGACGAGAAACGAGCTCAAGAGAAATTCGATGCGCTTCGCCGCGGTTCTCCTGGCAGCGGTGGCGATCTTTGTCGCCGTTCCGAACGCAGCTTTGGCTGCCGCACCCCAACATCATGATCAGGTGCCAGGCTTCTACCGGCTGAAAGTCGGCGACCTCGAAGTGACGGCCCTGTTCGACGGTCACGCCGTATTCGATGCGGGCTGGCTCAACGGAACGAAGGCGGCGATGGATGGTGTTGTCAACGCACTGCACGAAGATCCGCGCTTGCTGGATGTCTCCGATGAGGGCTTCCTGGTCAGCACCGGCAAGCAACTGATCCTCGTCGACGCGGGTGCCGGCACCTGGTGGGGTGGGGGAGCACTCGGGCGTTTGCAGGGGAGTCTACGCAGCGCAGGCTACACTCCGGAAGAAATCGGAATCGTTTTGGTCACGCACCTCCATTCCGATCACGTCGGCGGACTGACCACTCAGGACGGAAAGCGTGTCTTTCCAAATGCCGATGTTTACATCGCGAAGGCCGAAAGCGACTTTTGGTTGTCGCCGGAAATCGCTGCCAAGGCGCCGAAGGATGCGCAACCATTCTTCCAGAGTGCGCAAGCCATCGCGGCGCCGTACATCAAAGCCGGTAAGTGGCACACATTTAGTGGCTCCGAACCAATCGTCGACGGCATGCAACTCGTCCCGCTGCCTGGTCATACCCCGGGACATACCGGCTATGAATTTTCGTCAAAGGGACAAAAAATCCTGTTTTGGGGCGACACCATCCACGCACAGCGCGTCCAGTTGCAGCATCCCGAGGTCACCGCGGTTTTCGACATCGACCAGAATGTGGCTGCCGCGACGCGGCTTCAATTGCTGCCTAAGCTCGCGCGCGAGGATGTTTTAATCGCGGGGCCGCATATGCCATTTCCTGCCCTGGGTCGCTTGCGCAAAGAGGGGAGTGGGTATAGCTGGGTGCCGGTGGTATTTACTGATCGTTGGGACGACAGGTAGCAAGGCGACCATCACGACGCTGATGACGCGAGGGAAGGATAGGAGCAAATAGTATGCGTGCAATGAGAGCGGAGGGATTCAGCGGCTACAAGGGTTTGAAGCTGGTGGACATTCCAAAACCAGCGGTTTCGGATGGACGAGCACTGGTAAGAATCACAGCGGCCGGGGTCACGCCATTAGAGCACACCATTCTGTCGGGGGGATACCCACGAGCCAAAGCACCGCTGGTCTTGGGAGGAGAGGGAGCAGGCGTAGTGGAGGAGGGAGGGGGAACGGCCTTTCCTGCCGGTTCGCGTGTGATGTTTACGGGCCCGTACGGCGTTTCAGAGAACGGAACCTACAGTGAGTGGCTTGCTGTGCGAAAAGAGAATCTTTGCTTGATCCCCGACAACATCGACGATGTTTCGGCTGCCGGCGTTCCCGTCGCCTATCTCACCGCTCAAATGACACTGAGCCTCGCCGGATTTGCGAAGGGCAAAACGGTGCTGTCGCCTGCGATTGGAGGATCGGTCGGAAACGCAGTCACTCAGTTGGCTAGAGCGCATGGGGCGAAGCACGCTATATCAACGACAACCAATCATGCAAAAGCGCAACAAGCACGCTCTCTCGGTTTCGACGAGGCGATCGACCTTTCTGTGGAGAAGCTCAGCGACGGCGTTCGTCGGATCACGGGGGGTTATGGCGCCGACATCGTGATCGACGCAATCGGCGGAGAAGTCCTGAGCGAGGCTCTCAGCACGCTGGCGACCGGAGGAAGCCTGACAACATTGGGCTACTCCGCAGGCCGCAAGTCAACCATCGACGTCACGGATCTAATCTGGAAGCGTGCGAGTATGAAGAGCTTCTCCCTGTTCGCACAGCCTGCAGAAGCATGGAGCGCCGCATGGAGCGTCATTTTTCCGTTGCTTCAATCCGGGGCGGTCAAGCCCATCGTGGCAAAGACGTTCCCGCTGGCTGAAGCAGCGGACGCTCTGCGTTACCTCATTGAGGGCCGCCCCTTCGGGAGGGTAGTTCTTACAGTCTGACGACAATTGATAGGGGGAAAACATAACAGGTATCCCGCTCTGCAATTAGCGAACACAAGTTGTCAAATCAACCCAACTACGCTCGGACGAGCTTACTCAGAGAGAGGAATCAATGACAACAATAAAGGCGATTGGGCTGGCTTCGCTGGTCACGGCAATCAATGTCCTGGTCGCGAGCGGCTTTTCCATCGCGGCGATCATCCGTCCGCAATACCTGGTCCCTGCCGAATCCGTTCCAACGGAGGCGTCGTTGCTATTGGCGATGTACGCGGCGG
>DATFVD010000069.1:0-3806 GCA_035260505.1 Terriglobales bacterium | reverse complement strand
GACAGCGAACAGAAAGCCGATGCCGTTTCCGGCGATGATGAGGATCCAGCCTTCGGAGGTGGTTAAGATGTCGCTGAGGAACTGCCCGATCGATTCCGGCGACCCATAGCCGAACAGCGACTGGTAGAGCCACTGTGCGGTCATGAGCCAGATCAGGAACACGATCATCAAGACCATTCCGAGAGCGGTGATGCCGTCGAGGGAACGGCATCGCAGCACTCCGAAGGCGTGCTTCCACGAAACATCGACACCTTTTTCGCGCTGCCGGCTCAGTTCGTAGAGGCCGATGGCCGCGAAGGGGCCGATCAGCGCGAAGCCCGCCGCGAGCGGGAAGAGGAGCGGCATCACGTCGTAGCCAAATGTCATGCAGGCCAGAAACAGGCCGAAAATGGGATAGATGATGGCGAGGAAAATGACGTGGGTCGGCATCACCCAGAAGTCGTCGACGCCTTTCGCTGCCGCGTCCTTCAGATCCGCAAACCCGATCTTCCGGATGATTGGATAAGTCGGGCTCTCGCCCGCACCGGTGAGGACATGGAGATTTAGGATAGCGAGCCTCCCTCAGCCGTTCTTCGAACGGTCGCCAGACTCGAGGTGGCGCTATTTATGTTGCCGCTTCCGGCGCCGGCCACGCGGGAGCCGCGACCTGTTGAGCGCAGTGTAGCGCGGCGGCCGGGGATTGTCTTCGCAATATTGGGACGCTTTTCGATACGCCGCCGCCGTGCATGAGCCGAGAGGGGCGGGGGCTGGAGCCAGGCCTTCAACAACCCGAAGAATGTTGGAATGCCTCTCCTCCGTCATCCTCCTCCGCCCGATCGGCTATGAAATTCGCCGGAAATCGTGTATTTCGTCGCTGAAAAGCTGTCAAAGTTGTTTGAGCTGCCGGCACCAGCAATATGGTTCGTGGCCCCTTCACGTCGCGCTTCGGCGTTGTCGGCTCGCGGCACTTCGAGACGCATGGTCCACGCCCGCACAAGGTGCTCGGCTCAGGTCTTATTAGTTTTCGAGAGAGTCTCAGAGTCAAAGCTAAGAGTAACGGGTCAAGCAGAATAAGGATCATGCAGAATGATGAAGAGGGTTTCGATTGCGATTGTCGCGCTCGCGTCCTCGGCGGGAGCGGCCGTTGCTGGAGATATCGCCGCGGGAGAAAAAACGTTCAAGAAATGTATACCCTGCCATAACATAGGCGAAGGCGCCAGACCCTCGATCGGTCCAATCCAAAATGGCCTGAAAGGACGCAAGTCAGGCACGGTGCCAGGCTACAATTACTCGGATGCGAACAAAAATTCCGGGATCGTCTGGGACGAAGCGACCTTCAAGGAATACATCAAAGATCCCAAGGCGAAGATTCCGGGCACTAAAATGGTGTTTCCGGGGATTAAGGACGAGAAGGAGGCCGAAGATTTGTGGAGCTTCCTCGAGCAGTTCGGACCGGACGGCAAGAAGATGAAATGAGCAATTCAGCTTTCGTTGCTCAAAAATCCGTTTGGTCTCGGACTCGGTTGGCAGGTGAAGATCGGGAATGTCCCGATCGATGTTGAAATAGGAGGGCAGGCGTTGCCCTGTGGGTACCAAAAAGTCAGACTCTGCAATATTGGTGATGAAGACCTGTGTGTATCGAAAACTTCACCCGTATTGATCTGGTGAGAGAATCTCTTAACGTCGGGCCACGATGGTCGCGCTGATATTCCTGTTCTTGAACTGGGTTGCCTCGCATGCCAAGAGTTCACTTAGCCCACAATTCGAAACCTCCCAAATCGGTCCGGGAAGCACCGCACTCGAAATTTGTCTGCAGTCTTTATATTGGAAAAATCGGCCACACGTACCTTTCGATCCCGTTCAATATCGGCCGGTGGTCCCGAGTTGGTGACCATTTTCGTCACCAGATCGTTCGCCTGGTGTTCGCCGGGAGATCCCTCCTACCGAGCAAGACGCTATTACGATGCGGATGCCCTTCACATTTGATGATGGCGCAAAGGGAAACGTACAAGGTGAAATTGACCGAGCTACAGGCAGAGTTAGTTTGCAGACGCAGCTAGCCAACTCTTTTAGTCTTCAAGCGCTACCGTAAAATGAGGGGTTCGATCTTTGATGTAGGTGGCATGCTCATGGACGGGAAAACATATTTTCTGGTGGCCGGGATAATCTTCACCTTGGTGGCGGTGTTTCATCTGCTGCGAGTTTTTGAGGACTGGCCAGTCATGATCGCGGACTGGTCAGCGCCAAAATGGGTTAGCTGGATTGCCCTCATTGTCGCAGGTGGCCTAGCTATTTTCGGGTTTCGGTTCACAGCGAACGATGAAGACTGAAAACCATCCACCTCGAGAACCGCCGGGGGGATATCGCCGGGGTCACGGTTGTCGCTTCTGAAAACTCCATCCGCCAGGCGTGAGGGCTGTTACCGAATCAGAACATGATTGCGGTTGATGATCGCAATTGGCCTCCTTTTTGTCCGCCTCCTGTCCGACTGCTTCAAGTCGCGACACCGGCTGGAAGCCGAAATACTGATCCTGCGGCATCAGCTCAATGTTTTGCAGCAGCGCGCGCCATGGGGTGAAGGGGTGCACAGGGTGCTCCTATGCGAGGCGATCCCTTGTGATCCGGAGCAGCGTCCTACAGCCTGGCTCTCTCAGCGCAGGCCGGCAGCAAGGCGAACATGATCGACGGCGCGCTTGTCGCATAAATACACGCGCGCCGCGCGACAAGCAAAACTCGCGGATGCCGCGCAGGTCGTGAAATATGCTTCTGTTAACGACCGTCGACGCCCCATAGAACAGCAGCGTGTATCCGTCGGGCGGCGAATTGATCACCGCTTGGGCTGCGATGTTCGTGCTAGCCCCTGGCCGGTTTTCGATGATGACCTGCTGACCGAGCCGCGCCGATAGCCACGGCCCCACAATTCGGGCCACAGTGTCAGCACCGCCGCCCGGCGGAAAACCAACGATCCATCGCACTGGACGCGTCGGATAGGTCTGCCCGCTACCGAGGACGCGCGGCAGATAGACTCGGCGCTCTTTTTTCTTTTTCATGCGCGGCGCCAGCTCTTAGCGAATGCCGCCATCGCGGCCTCGCCCGCGGGGGTGGCGGGGATTGGAGCTTACCTTCAGCCTTTGAGCTTCCAAAGAAGCCCGTTCACGCCAAGGACGGTAGCGTCCTTTGCGATCAGCCGGAGGACGGATTGTGTTGAACGAAGGCTAAAGCATCATCACGGAGTCCCGTCACGTCCATCAGGCCCTGATCGGCCATCTCTATGATGCGCTTGGCCAGGATCGTTCGCAACGCGAGTGACTTGGATGGTTCTGTGAGGTCGCTGCCAACACCCTGCAAGATCGCCCAGGCACCATCGAACGCATCGCAAACCGTTCCTGTCTTGCTCAAATCAAACGCCAGCGGAGTTTCAACCATGACGCCATCTCCTCACGCCCGACATGCTTCGGTGCGAGAGCGGACGGACGCTCAAAAGGGTCCTGTGATGAAGTAGATTGGAGGCCCGGTCGCTTTGCGACGGCGGCTCGATCACTCTGAGGCTACGCCCGCCACATTCGGAAGTCCATCCACAGTTTTGTGACCGTCCGCAAAGCCGCGCGCAACATGTCCGCTCTGGCTCCGATAGCGACCGAATTGATGCGTCGCAACGAACTGACGCGCTGTGCCAAAACCGGACATGGGTAGATTTCTCGGGTGATCTCGCTCATTAAGCGATCTGGTTCTTCAAATGCGGCAGTCTAACGGGGACCTAGATGGCCCAGCGAAATCGGTCGTTTCAGCGCGCCATTGATATACGTCTCGCGCACTGAAATTTCGTG
>DATFVD010000068.1:0-7404 GCA_035260505.1 Terriglobales bacterium | reverse complement strand
ACGATCTGCTGAAACTCGATCGCATGGGCGAGAAGTCCGCGGAGAACGTGCTGGCTGAGATCGAAGCCTCAAAGAAGCTGCCGCTCGAGCGAGTGATTTACGGCCTGGGAATACGGTTTGTAGGCGAGCGCACAGCGCAGTTCCTGGCGGAGCACTTCGGCAGCCTGGACGCGATCATGAACGCGAGTGCCGAGGAACTTGAGGAAGTAAACGAAGTGGGCCCACGGATCGCGGAGAGTATCGTGGAGTTTTTTGCCGATGAACACAATCGCAAACTGGTCGGCGATCTGCGCAAGGCGGGACTGACCTTCACCGGTCAGAAAATAGAAAAGGGCACAAAGCTCGCAGGCAAGACCTTTGTGTTAACGGGCACGCTCGAACGCCACACCCGAGACGAGGCGAAGAAGCTGATTGAAGACGCAGGCGGCCGCGTCTCGGGCTCGGTTAGCAAAAAGACGGACTATGTCGTTGCGGGGAGCGATGCCGGATCGAAGCTGGACAAAGCTCGGGAGTTGGGCGTGAGCGTGATTGGGGAAGAGGAGTTGGAAGGACTGGTGGGGTAGGGTCGGGCTCCACTTCGCGCTTGGGGCCGCTTCCGATCAAACGAAGAGAGCAATTTGGACGGGATCGAGCGTTCCAGGGTGTAGGCAAAACGCACAATGAGATACCGACAGCTTGGGAAAATCGTCGTTTTGGTGATTCTAGGTGCTTTAGCAGTTATCTTGCTGGCAGGAGTGTTATCGCTGCACCAGATCTATCCAATCACCGACGCAAAGATCAGCAAGGCTCTTGGCTCTCGGACACGGAAATTCCTAATCAAAGAGCGTGACCGCCGAAATCGGGATGAAACATTTTCCAAAATGGAGATCGGAGCCCTCCTGACAATTGATCTAGCGCTGTTCGTATACCTAACTGCGACGCTCGTGCTTCCCCGCTCTACTTCTTAGCGGTCGGCGGCAATACACCGTTGAGCCGCAGATACATTGCAGCTTCCGCATAATGGTCAGCCCAGTTGCTGGCTATTCCCAGCGCGAATCTGGCACGCGAGAGTGGTTGAGGGCCCATGCCGGAAATCATTTCCCCTAGCTTCGAATCATCCATTTTTGAGAGTGCGTCAGCGCAGAAGTCGAACGACGCCTTGAGCGCGGCGACCAGCTTGTCTTTCGTATCCGTCTCTTTCACTTCCTCGACCTTGGGAGCCGTTACGGCCGCTGCACCGCTGCACACCGCATAGTTCGCCTCGACCATGTGGGCGACGAGGTGGCCGAATGTCATCTGGTCGGCGCTGGGTTTGTAGTTGAATTTGTCGGCGGGCATGGCTTCGACGGCGGCAATGGTGTTTTTCTGCCGGCCCGGAAGAATGTCTCTTAGGGCGCTGCTGACGGGGTTCTTGGTTTGGACAGGCGCGGTTTGGACAGGCGCGGTTTGCGCAACCGCTGACGCGGCCAGTAGCAATAAGGCTGGGATCACGAGAGCTTTCATTTTCTTGTTCTCCTTGTGCGGGAGAAAGCATAGCGCGGGTGGGAGCGTCCGCGCTACCGACCTGCGGCGGAAATCTTCAAGCTGCTACGCTCGGCCTGGACGGGCGAGGCGCCGTCCCTACACAGGCGCCCTGCGCTATCCTAATACCATGCACGTGCATGCCACACACGGCCATTCTCATGCTACGCGGCGTGTGCTTCGTGTCTCGCTGGCCGTCACCATGCTTTACGTGGTCCTGTTAGTGATTGCCGGCATCCGTGCGCACTCGCTGGCCTTGCTTTCCGAGGCGGGACACAACCTCTCCGACTTTCTTGCACTCCTGCTGTCACTCGTCGCTGTCTATCTCGAAGGCCGTCCCCCGAGCGCGACCAAGACCTACGGATACCGCCGCGCCGGAGTGCTCGCCGCTCTGCTGAACGCCCTCTCACTGGTAGTCGTGTCGTTTCTCATTTTCTACGAGGCCTTCCAGCGGATACAACATCCCGAACAAGTCCGCGCCGGGGTGATGATTGCCGTAGCGGCGGCGGGCGTTGTAATCAACGGAGTGATCGCGCTGCTCCTGTGGCGCTCGGGACGAGATGCCGATGTGGATGTCAATGTGCGCAGCGCGCTTCTCCACGAGGTCGGCGACACTCTCTCAACCGCGGCAGTGATCGTCGGAGGCTTTGCCATCCTGTGGACCGGACAATACTGGATCGACGCCGCACTGTCGTTCGGGATCGGCGCCCTGATTCTGTGGTCCAGCTTCGGCATCGTCCGCGAGACGCTGAATATTCTGCTGGAGGGAACTCCCCGCGGGATGAGTCTGGATGCCGTCGAATCGGCGATGCGGAAGATCGCGGGCGTGAGCGATGTTCATGATCTGCATCTGTGGAGCATCGGGTCGGAAAATCACGCGCTCTCAGCGCACGTGAAGATCGCAGACATGGCCACTTCGGAGAGCGACACGATTCTACGCGAGATCAACGAAAAACTCGGCCAGGGGTTTGGCATCCACCATACGACCATCCAGTTGGAGCACCTGGTATGCGAGACGGCGCACGGATGCGTGATCGCGGTGCGGGAGGAAGAACGCAGCGAGCGCGACCAGCATGATCACGCCCACTGATTGTGGTAGCAATCCCAGCATGGACGAACCCAAGCAAGACTGAAGCCTTCCCCTGTGTTCCTCCGTGCCCCCTGTGGTGAAGATTTTGATCTATCCGCGACCATCCCGAATGCTGTCGAACCAGCGCTGTCGCTCCATAAATCTTCGGGCAATCGATTGATACATAAGGGGATAGATGTCCTCGAGATGACTTCAAGGCGCGCGTAATTTTTCACCTTTTGTGGTAATCTAGATGTTGTAGTTGGAGTCGTCCTTCCTCGAAGCAACATCCAATGGCTATGCGACGTTTGCGGCAAAATTTGCGTTTTTTGGCAGCGGTCCAACTGCTCCCAGCTCTCGAGAGCGGCGAGGAAACCCTCGTCGGCGGGCAGGCCGTGCTGGAGGGCGTCATGATGCGTTCGCCGCATGCCTGGGGCATCGCCGTGCGCAAGCCCTCAGGCGAGATTGTGACGCACAGCGAGCCGCTGGAGCGCCCTTCCGAACAGCATAAGTGGATGGGCTGGCCAATCGTGCGCGGAGTGATGACGCTTGGCCACGCGATGACCCTCGGATTCCGCGCCCTGAAGTTTTCCGCCAATGCAGCGCTGGAAGAAATATCCGCCGACCAGAGCAACACTAACGAAGATCACAGTAACAGCAGCGAAGCTCGTATCAACGGCGATCAGGGTAAGAATAAAAAGAAGTTTGAAATCACCGGCTGGATGGCGGGCGTGAATATGGCTTTCTCCATCGCCTTCTTCATCTTCATGTATAAGTACCTGCCGCTGGTGGCCGCGACAGAACTGAAAAAGGTGAATCCGGTTTTCGGGCAGCAGTTCCTGTTCAACCTGGTTGACGGCTTGATCCGGATCGCGATGTTCCTGCTGTTTGTCTGGGGCGTCTCGCTGTGGAAAGACATCCGGCGCGTCTACGAGTACCACGGCGCTGAGCACAAAACGGTATTTGCCTTCGAGAATGGCGATCCGCTGGACACCGCGGCGGTGCAGAAGTATTCGACCTATCATCCGCGATGCGGAACCAGCTTCCTGATGACGGTGATGATCATCTCGATGGTCGTCTACATGTTCATTCCGGTGACAACCTTCTGGGCGCGGTTTGCGGAACGCATTATTCTTCTGCCGCTGATTGCTGGCGTTTCCTACGAGATTATCCGCTTCGCCGCCAAGCATCGCGGCTCCCTCTTCGCGCTGATGACCGCGCCCGGCCTCTGGCTGCAGCGGATCACCACCCAGCCTCCGGATGACAGCGAAGTCGAATGCGCAATCCTCGCCTTGGACGAAGCCATGAAGCTCGAAAAGCAGCGCGGCGGCGAACTCGTGATTGCCTAGCGGTGCCCACCGCATAATTCTCGGTTCTCGGTAAAAACCCCTACAATAGAATTCGCGAGAACGAGTTTTTGTGCGGTTGCCGTGAGGTTTTCTGAGAACTGAGAACCGGGAACTGAGAACTCATGTTTGAACGTTTAGACCAAATCGAAATCCGCTACGAGGAACTGACGCAAGCCCTGCTGTCGCCGGAGATCACCAACGACTCGGCGAAATACCAGAAGACTGCCAAAGCCCATAGCGAAGTCGCAGGGATCGTCGAGAAGTATCGCGAGTACAAAGATCTGAAGCGCGGAATCGCCGAAAGCAGGGCCGTCCTCGTGGACGAAAAAGATCCCGAGATGCGCGCCTACGCCGAAGAAGAACTGGCAAAGCTCGACGCCCGCATCGTGACCGTCGAGGAAGACCTCAAGGTTCTCCTGCTGCCCAAAGATCCGAACGACGAGAAGAACGTCATCCTGGAAATTCGCGCCGGCACCGGCGGCGACGAGGCCACTTTATTCGTAGCGGAAGTCTTCCGCATGTACAACCGCTACGCCGAGACTCAGAAATGGAAGGTCGAAGTGCTCTCCACCTCGGAGTCGGGCGTCGGCGGGCTGAAAGAAGTGATCGCGCTGATCGAAGGCGACCGCGTGTTTTCGCGCCTGAAATATGAGAGCGGCGTGCATCGCGTGCAGCGCGTCCCGGCAACCGAGCAACAAGGACGAGTGCATACTTCAGCGATCACCGTGGCCGTCCTGCCCGAAGCCGAAGAAGTGGACGTCAAGATCGAAGCCAAAGACCTGCGCATCGATACGTTCTGCTCCTCGGGACCGGGTGGCCAGTCGGTAAATACGACCTATTCAGCGGTGCGGATCACGCACCTTCCGACCGGCACGGTAGTCAGTTGCCAGGATGAGAAATCGCAGATTAAGAACCGCGAAAAAGGCATGCGTGTACTGCGCTCGCGCCTCTACGAAGTCGAAATGCAGAAGCAGCAGGACGCGCTGGCGAAAGAACGCAAGCAGATGGTAGGCTCCGGCGACCGCTCGGAAAAGATCCGCACCTATAATTTTCCCCAGAACCGCCTCACCGACCATCGCATCGGCTTCACCATCCACCAACTGGAGCAGGTGATGGACGGCAAGCTGCAGCCGATAATCGACGCCCTGATCACCCACTATCAGGCGGAAAAGATGAAGCAGGAGACGGCCAGCGTGGTGTAAGGCCGATTTCAGCATTGGCAAGTGAAAGTGCAGAAGCTTCAATGAAGGTTTTTCAACCCACCACTAGCTACGAAATCGCTCTTCCGGACGATATTGTCGAGGACCACGACGGAAAGGTAGCCAGTTATTGGAGGCCGGAAGTTCGGTACTTCTTCAGCTATCAAGTACATCGAGATTCGAAGGCGAGCAAGTCCCCGCCGCCGCCCGCCTCCAAGACCTGTTTAAGAGGAATCCGGTCGCGTGGCTTCCCTTTGAGATGAAGCTACAGAATTTTTCAGGGACTTTTGCGGCTGCACAAACGCGTGACGAGAAGGGTGTCACATGGATCCACGCTTATCTAACGACAGAAACCGTTGCTATCTACGCTATTGTTTCCGCCCCTGCCCAAGAGTTGAAACGAGCGGCTGATTGGGCGCTTGAAGCAGTTCGAACTCTGCGTCTCCGCCCACCTCTTGTGAACTGATTGTCATTCTTTTTGGATCTCCATGGTGAAATAGACTCGTGCAACTTCGCCCATCGATGAATGCGGCAGTCGAGCGCCTAACCGCCGCCGGTGTTCCTTCTCCGCGCATGAACGCCGAACTCCTAATCATGTTCACGCTAGACTGCGACCGTGCCCATCTCTACGCGCACCCCGAGCGCGAGCTAACGCCCGACGAAACCCACCGCTACGACGAAGCTCTAGCCCGCCGATCCACCGGAGTTCCCGCCCAGTACATCACCGGCC
The DNA here is from genome assembly GCA_035260505.1 of Terriglobales bacterium. Classification (GTDB taxonomy): domain Bacteria; phylum Acidobacteriota; class Terriglobia; order Terriglobales; family Acidobacteriaceae; genus Acidiflorens. The sequence goes on along the minus strand of DATFVD010000068.1, from coordinate 1,557 downwards.
ATCAGGAGTTCTGGGGCCTGGACTTAATCGTGTCCCCCGCAGTGCTGATCCCCCGCCCAGAGACCGAGCACATCGTAGAAGCGATATTAGAGCTGGCGAAGCCAAAGACAGTGGAGCGACGGGCGTCCCCGCCCGTCATCGTCGATGTCGGCACCGGCTCGGGAGCGATCGCGCTCGCACTAGCCCGGGAACTCCCAACCGCAGAAATCCACGCCACCGACATTTCTCCCGAAGCGCTCGAAGTCGCAAGGGCCAATGCCGCCCGCCACCAACTAACATCGCGAATCGAATTTCACCACGCCGATTTGCTGGACGCATTCTCGCCCGCCTCGCTCGACTTCGTAGTCTCGAACCCTCCTTACGTGGGCGAGTCGGAAGAAGATTCAGTGCAACTCGAAGTCCGCAGGTTCGAGCCGCGAAATGCGGTATTTGCGGGGCCGACGGGTCTCGAAATAATCGACCGGCTCATTCCCCAGGCGCGGACGGGACTAAGGCCCGGTGGCTGGCTCGTATTCGAGATCAGCGGGACGATTGCCGAAGCGGTGCAGCGTCAGTTGGCAGGCTGGACAGACGTTAGACTAACAAACGATCTGCAAGGTATCGCCAGAGTCGCAGCCGCCAGAAAACCATTAAGCCGCTAGTCCCGCGACCGAATAAATTGTTACCCGCTCTCGACCCATCCGCGCCAGTGGAGCGCCGGTGGAGCGCCGGGCGTCCCCGCCCGGCCACCTCGAACCACGGCCTGCGAGACGTTTCGACAGAGAATCCTAGAACGTCACCCGCACTCCCAGTTGTGCCGCGAACGGAATTCCAACCGTGGTACCTGGCCCGAAGAAATCTCCCAACCCGCCCGAGGGAATTTCGAGCTGCTTGAAGCTCGTGACGGGCACCGTTTGAGAACAGTCTGCGACCGTACAGATGGCGGTGACGTTTCCGTTGGCCATGTCGCTTTGAGAAACGGGCAACGCCGCAATGTTGGCCACAAAATTAGCGCCGGGGTTGTTGCGGTTGAACATGTTGAAGAACTCGGCGAACGGGTTAATCTGCCAGCGCTCGCCGATCTTGATCGGGCGGCTGACACGCATGTCCACCTGGACGTAGGGCGTTCCGCGGAAATCGTCGAGCTTGGTCGGCTTTCCATTCACCGAAATGCGACCGCTGCCGTCCTGGTTGGTGATCGTGTAGGGACGGGCGCTCTCGGCCTGCGTGAGCGTAGTCAATTCGAACCCACCGGGGATGTACACCGTACCGGCGAGCACAAAGCGGTGGCGCGAGTCTTCGCCGGACGGTCCGTAGTCGCCGGGGGCGAAAGCATTGAACGGATCGCAAACGCCATTTACATAGTCGAAGAGTTCGCCAAGGACGCAGCCCCATGTTTTCGCCTGCGCGAGCGTGTAGTGCGCAGTCAGGCTGAAACGGCGGGAGACGTTGCCCTGGACCCGCAGCATGAGGGCGTCGTAGCTGGAGCGGTTGTCGGATTTGAAGAGAGTGAATTCATCGAAGCCGTAGCCTCGATATCCGTGGTTACCCTGTTCGTGCGTATAGTCCGCACTCGCA
>DATFVD010000067.1:0-2921 GCA_035260505.1 Terriglobales bacterium | reverse complement strand
CAAACTCGGGTATTTCAATGCCAAAGGCGTCTCCATCCCGGTTGCCGTGAGCGTCTTCCCTGACGAACTCTATCCAGCCCCGCGGAGCTGGGCAGAGCGGGCGTATCCCAAACTGATCCATTACAACAAGCTCGACAAAGGCGGTCACTTCGCGGCGTGGGAACAGCCCCAACTTCTTTCAGAAGAGGTTCGCGCGGGTTTCCGATCACTGCGGTCAGGCATGGCGAAGTCGGATGTGCCCTTCGCTAAAGCTGGCTAACTGTTCGCAAATCAGCAGGAGAGCTTTGATGATAGAGGCTCTCCTGTTTCGACCCATGGCAGATTCAGTCGGCCTCACACTTGGTCCACACAAGGTGCGGTTCGAGCTGGCCGACCCGACCCACCAAGTAATCACCGGAAAGACTATTGACAAGGTGATCAATTACGGTGGCAGCACCCTGATTCCGCCCCGGACCCTACCGCAAGGTGAGCAGATGGCGATTCCGCGAGACCCTATGGGATTGACGTTCGGGGTGATGCGGAGGAAGATCTAGCGGCGGACGGCACCAGAAGCCGTAGCAACGTGCGCGTGTTCATGAGGTATGGCAACGATTCGCCGGAAAATGGGCCACTTCGGCAATTCCACCACGTTTGCTCGTTGACCCGCCTCGTGCAGGCACTCCAACGGGAGGGCAAAGGCATTTCAGAAGGGGTGCCGACGAGCCCGAGCCATTTTGCTCAGGTGTTCCGACGGGTGGTGGGCGTGACGCCGACCGAGTTCCGCAACGCCTTTATCGAAAGGTAGCCTTACCTTTTTGCCGCAAGAACACGACAGGTGGCGTAAGATCCCAAGAGCCGCGGCGCGGCGGGTGCGTGAGGCTCCCTCCATGGCCTCCAAGCGTTTGGGAGGCCATGGAGTGCATCGAACCACAATCCGAGTATGAACAACTACCCTAACTTTAACGACAAGGTTGCGCTCGTCACCGGGGCCGGTTCCGGCATGGGGCTGGCGACCGCACGGGCGTTTGCGGAGGCGGGGGCCTCCGTGGCGCTCGCCGACGTCAAAGAGGAAGCGGTGCGCAAAGCCGCGGAGCAGCTGGTCAGCGAGGGCCATCGAGCACTTGCCATCCCTTGCGATGTCAGCCACGACGCTCAGGTACAAGCCATGGTCGAGCAGACGGTCGCCGAGTTCGGCCGGCTGGACGCGGCTTTCAACAACGCCGGCGTCATGGCCAAACTCGCTCTGACGGCCGACAGCACCCTGGAGGAGTTCGACCGCGTCACCCACGTCAACCTGCGGGGCGTCTGGAGCTGCATGAAACACGAACTGCGCCAGATGGAACGCCAGGGCAGCGGCGCGATCGTCAACTGCTCCTCCATCGGTGGCCTCACGGGCGACCCGGGGATTCCGGCCTACACCGCGTCGAAGCACGGGGTCATCGGCCTGACGCGGACCGCCGCCCTCGAATACGCCGCCAAAGGCATCCGCGTGAACGCGGTCTGTCCGGGCACGATCGACACGGCGATTGCCCGCGCGGTGGTCGATTGGGACGAGGAGAAGTTCGAGGCGTTGTCAAAAGCCCCGCCCATCGGCCGAGCGGGCAAGCCTGAGGAGATCGCGTCGGTGGTGCTTTGGCTGTGCAGCCCGGGAGCGAGCTACGTGGTCGGGCACGCCCTAGCCGTCGACGGTGGGCTGGCGGTGGCTAACCTCGGATTGAGGGCGGTGGGCTGACGGTGGATTGAGGGGCTAACGTCCATCACGGGAAAAGCGCAAAAGCACCCTTAGAGGATGTTTAAAAAGTCTCATGCCTCAGCGAGGCAGTTGAGCACGAGACGTGTTGCGGCGATTTCGATGAATGTCTCGGCGCTCTGCACCCTGTACTCGTAGTCCTTGCTCAATCGCCGATGGCGTCCAAGCCAAGCGAAGCTGCGCTCCACAATCCAGGTAAGGCCTGTGATCTTGAACGCGCGCTGGCGGCGTTTGACGATCTGCAGTTTCCAGCCGTCTTGGCGCAACAGGTGGCGTGCGAGCTTGCGACTTTGGTGTCCTGCATCAGCGATGACTGCGCGAATGTTCGGGAATAAAGGACCCAATCCACCAAGCAAGAGGGCAGCCGCCCTCCGGTCAGAGATGTCGGCCGGCTCCACTCTGCATGCGATCAGCAGCCCGAAAGTGTCCACAAGAATGTGACGCTTGCGTCCTTTCACGCGCTTGTGTGCATCGAATCCCCGAATGCCGCCGCGTTCTGTTGTCTTTACCGACTGGCCGTCCATAATGACGACTGAGGGACAGGCGGTCCGGCCAGCTTGCCTGCGAGCTTTCTCGCACATTGAGCGCTGGAGGCAAGTCCACACACCAGCGTTCTTCCAGGCCCGGAAGTAGTGATAGACCGTGCTCCACCCTGGAAACTCTCGGGGAAGCAAACGCCATTGGCAACCTGTTCGTAGTAGATAGAAGATTGCGTTCAAGACAGCGCGAATGTTGATTTTACGTGGTCGGCCACCAGGCCGTGCTGCCGGCAACATCGGCGCGATCAGCTCCCAGGCTGCATCGCTCAAATCTGTATCGTAGAGCTTGTCGACATCCGCGCTAATGGTCATCACACCAACCATAACCTGTCCCACGTATACGACTTTTTAAACACGCTCTTACACCATGTGACAATCGATCTACTAAAGGATGCGTGTTCCTGGCTCAAGCGGGAAGCGGCACCCGGAGTAGACGGTCGGACATGGCAGAGTTACAAGCAGAACCTGGAAGCCAACCTAGTCGAATTGCATTCACGCATACATCAGGGCATCTATCGAGCGCTCCCTTCACGACGGCGCTACATACCAAAACCCGATGGGCGGCAACGCCCGCTGGGGATCGCCGCACTGGAAGATAAGATCGTTCAACGTGCAGTGGTGGAGGTGCTCAACGCAATCTACGAAGAAGACTT
>DATFVD010000066.1:0-9294 GCA_035260505.1 Terriglobales bacterium | reverse complement strand
GAAGCGCAGATCACTTACCAGGTCGCGCAAGAAACCGCCCGCGTGCAACTTCCCCATCGCGACCCCGCCGACCGTTTTCTGGTGGCCACGGCGCGCGTGTTCGATCTGACGCTGGTAACAGCCGATGAGCACCTGCTCAAGGCTCGGCAGGTGCCAGTCCTGGCAAACCGCTGAAGTCGGCGCCGCCTCGGGTCATTTCTTCCATCTGAGACTCTGCCTTCCAAACGGCTTGGGCCAACCCGGGATTTGAGGCCAGCATAAACGCGAAATGCTATTTATGATTCGCTTGCTTAGCCGCCTTCCGTTGCGCCTTGTCGTATTTCTTCATTGCTTTCCGCTGTTTTCTCGACAACTTCTTTAACACTTTTTGCTGCTCCTTAGCTTCCTTCCGGGACCGCCGCATATTTTCCGCGGTAGTGGTGCGCTGGGCCTCAGCCGGTCTCGTGCACACAACACTGAAGGCGACCAGGAGCATGAATACAGCAATTCGTTTCATAGCGCCTCCGAACGGGAAATCTTGCAGCAATCTTATAACTTAGCTGTGCCTCGGACAGTGCACAAAGGAGCTCTGTAATCTGACCTTCGACGTCCGCGGCCGCTAGTGAATCGTCTTCGTCTTTCGCGACATGTAATCCATCAGCAAATACTGGCCAAGAGTATAAGGCGTCGTGAAGTAGGCCTTGCCGCGGCACATCTGCGTTACCTTCTGGACAAACTGCACGAGTCCGTAATCCGAAGCCAGCATGAAGGTATTGATCAAGACACCCGCCCGTTTACACTTCGAAACCTCTTCAAGCGTTTGGCTGACTACCAGCGGATCGAGGCCGAACGCATTTTTGTAGATGCGTCCGTCTTCGAGTGTGAGCGCGGATGGCTTGCCGTCGGTGATCATGACGATCTGCTTCATATCCTTGCGCTGGCGTTGCAGAATGCGTTGCGCCAGGCGCAGACCCTCGCGCGTGTTGGTGTAGTAGGGACCGACCTTCACCCGCGCCAGTTGCGACAACGGAACTTCTTCCGCCGAATCGTGGAACAGTACGAGGGACAGCGAGTCTCCCGGATATTGCGTCCGAATCAGCTGTGAGAGGGCCATCGCAACTTTCTTTGCCGGAGTGAAGCGGTCTTCGCCATACAGAATCATCGAATGCGAGCAGTCGAGCATCAGTACCGTCGCGCACGACGACTGGTACTCGCATTGATGCACCTGCAGGTCGCGGTATTCGAGGTTCAAAGGCAGCCCGAGCCCTTCGCGCTGGATAGCCGAAGAAAGAGTCGCCGTGATGTCAAGGTTCAACGTGTCGCCAAATTCATACTGTTTCGACGCGCCACTCGCTTCGATGCCGGTCGCCATATCGCGCGTGTCGTGACGTCCAAAACTCGACTTGCCCAGCGACCCTAGCAGATCACGCAGGGCTTTGAATCCGAGAAAGTCCAGGCTCTTGTCGGTGATCTCGAATTTCGCCTGCTGCTGCGCGTCGCCCACCTGCCCGCCCATGCTCGACTGCTTTGCGGGATCGTGCGGTTGGTCAATGGAGATGTAATCTTCCTGCTGCATGCGCTCGATCAGCTTCTCGATCAACTCCTCGAGTTCACCATCCATCTGCATCTGCTGGAGCCGGTCGCGCATTTCTTCGTCAAACATTTCGCCGTCGAGAAGTGCTTGCTCGAGGGCGCGTTTCAACTCATCGAGCGTCTGCTCGCCCTCCGGCAGCTCGTACCAGAAATTATCGTTGAATCCGCTCTGCAGAAAGTAGTCTGAGAGGGCGCTGAGCAGGTCTTCCATGCTCATCTCGCCGGCGGGATCGGGAACGTATTTTGAGTAGCGGATGCGTTTCATGAAAGCAGGTCTCAGGTGCTAGGTCTCAGGTCTCAGGAAAACCACAAGCCAAATGTCGGGTCTCAGCGAGAGGGTTTTCCTGACACCTGAGACCTGTCACCTGAGACCTCTAGTTAAACCCTCTCTTCCGCCCAAACTCCGAATCGTCGCGCTCGAACACAGGCTTCTCGGAGATTTTTACCGGCTTCTCGCCCGCCGTGAATACGCGTTCTTCGTTGCGTCCGATCTTTTTATGCGCGTGCAGGCCTTCGAGCACGAACTCCGCCGCCGAGACCTGCTTCTCGGCGCCGTCTTTCGTGTTCACGTTCAGCTTGCCGAGTTTTTCCATGAGTCCTTGAATCTGGTTCAGTCCTGCGAGCACATCTTGTGCCGCGGCGTTGTCGCTGAGTTGAATTTCGCCGCCCAGGTCGAACCACTGCACCACCTGATTCATGTTGACCCCGCGAAGATAAGTATCGAAAGCCTTCGCGACCGCCGTCCGGATCAGCTCGCGGCTCACGTAATCCGCGCCCTTCATCTCGCCTTCATACTCCAGTTCGAGTTTGCCTGTAATCGCCGGCAACGCCGCGTAGATGTCGCTGATCCGCGGCACGATAAATTTCTCCTGATGGGCCAGCGCGCGTCGCTCGGCATTCGAAACCACATTCTCGATCGCCGAAATCGGCAGGCGCTGGCTCACGCCCGACCGCTTGTCGATCTTCTTGTCGTCGCGAGCTGCGAAGGCGATGCGCTCGATCACTTCCTGCACATACTTCGGGATATGTAGTTGCGCACCGTCCCTCTTAATCCACGCTTCCTGCGCGGTAATCGCGATGCCTTCTTCCACCGTCGCCGGATAGTGGGTACGGATCTCCGACCCAATGCGATCCTTCAGCGGCGTAATGATCTTCCCGCGAGCGGTGTAGTCTTCAGGATTCGCGCTGAACACGATCGCGACATCCAGCGGCATGCGGATGGGATATCCCTTAATCTGCACGTCACCTTCCTGCATGATATTGAAGAGCCCGACCTGAATTTTGCCTGCGAGATCGGGCAACTCATTGATGGCAAAAATTCCGCGATTCGCGCGTGGCAGCAGGCCGTAATGTACGGTGAATTCGCTGGATAGCTCGTGCCCTCCACGGGCCGCTTTGATGGGATCGATATCGCCGATCAGGTCCGCAATCGTGACATCAGGCGTCGCGAGCTTCTCCACGTAGCGGTGTTCGGGCGTCAGCCAGGAAATCGGTGTGGCGTCTCCTTCTTTCGCGACCAACTCGCGGCAGCGGCGGCAAATCGGGGCATAAGGATTATCGTGGATCTCGCAGCCCCCGATATACGGCATTTGGGGATCAAGGAGTGCGGTCAGCGCCCTTAGAATTCGGCTCTTCGCCTGCCCGCGCAATCCGAGGAGAATAAAATTATGCCGCGACAGAATCGCGTTCACGATCTGAGGCACTACCGTATCGTCGTATCCGACGATGCCCGAAAATATCGGGCCGCCCTCGCGCAGCCGCGACATCAGATTTTCGCGCAGCTCATCTTTCACTCCCCGCGCGCCGAGACGCTGTGCAGTAAAAGGACTTTGGCGCAATTCGCCGAGAGTCCGGGCGAAACTCATGGTGGGAAACCTCCGCAGGAACAAGCCTTATGCGGATTATACCGCCGCATCGGTTGCTGCTTTGTCAGATGAGGCGAGCGGCGGAAAAGATACTCTGCTGCGGGACGGAACTCTGTGGCCTAGCGTCCGGAAGACCAGGGTTGAAGGACGCCGACGCAGGTCCTTACCACAGGGGGCACAGAGGTACACAGAGGAAACCGTAGCGCATTTTCTTTGGATTTGCTCTGCTGATCTTCTCTGTGTCCCCCGTGCCCCCCGTGGTAACGCTCTCTGTTCCCTTCGCGAGAATGCGGCAATCCGCGTCTCGACAGGAATCAGCTCCAGTCGGAAATTAGTTCCAGCGCGCCTTTGAAGCGCGGCGCAGGCCGGGCAGAATCGCCTCGAGATAGCCGATTACTGCTTCCAGACGCTTTGCTTCCGATAGAGTCGAGAGCAGATTCTGCTTAAAGTCGAGATCGAGCGGAAGCGATCCGGCGAGTAAGAAGGAAAGATTGCCGGCATGTTCGTCGGGTCCGGAGGGCTCTTCCCCGGCCAGCTTCGCAATCTCGGCGTGCAACCGCACTGCCTGAGTCACCATGTGGGCCGCGGGCTTGGCTGGTTCGTCTTCGTCGTCATTTTCATCCTGCACCACCGAAATTTCGGCTTGCAAGAACGATCGATCTTCGTTGACCTGGATCACCTCGAAGCGCTCGACCCCGCGCGTCAGGATGTCCATGCGCCCATCGTCATACTTCTTCGTGACCGACATGATCTCAGCGGTGCAGCCGATGTCGGCAACTCCATCGGAAGACGCTCGCACAACGCCGAACGGTTTTTTCTGTTCCAGGCATTCCGCAATCATCTCCTTATACCGCGGCTCGAAAATGTGCAGCGGCAGCGGAACACCCGGCAACAGCACCAGTTCGAGCGGGAAGATGGGCAACAGCGAACTCACGGCGCCTCCAGTGTTGACGATTTTACGCTATAAGAAGTTCCCAGTTCTCAGTTCTCAGTTCTCAGAAAAAACCTCACATCGTCTGGCTCTCACTGAGAACTGAGAACCGAGAACTGGGAACTTACTGACATTGACTTGTGGCTCTCCGCGCGATACAAGGGTCGCCATGGAGATGGATGGGAAAGTCGTGGTCGTCACCGGGGCCTCCATGGGAATTGGGGAGGCGATTGCCAAAGTTTTTGCCGACGAGGGAGCGAGCGTGGTATTGCTGTCGCGCGATGCCAGTCGCGCCGAGGCCGCCCGCCACCGCGTCGGCCATACCGACCGCACGCTCGCCATGGCATGTGATGTCCGCAATCGTGAAGATATCGACCGTGCGCTGGCACTAACGCTGCACCACTTCGATCGCGTGGATGTGTGGGTCAATAACGCGGGCGTGGGTATTCGCGACTCGGTCGCCGATATGGAGATGTCCGCATGCCGCGAATTGTTCGAAACCAATTTCTTCGGCACGATCGCCTGCACTCAGTCGGTGGTGCCCGCCCTGCGCGAAGCGGGCGGCGGGGACATCATCAACATTTCAAGCGTTGCCGGACACCTTCCGGTGCCGTTTATGGCCATCTATTGTGGCAGCAAGTTCGCCATGAACGCTATCGGAAAAGGTGCGCGGCTTGAGTTGAAACGCGACAACATCAACGTACTTACGGTCTGTCCGGGCTACGTGCGCACCGGTTTCGGAGAGCACGTGGTTGCCAACCGCCAATTCAACGTGCGCCCGCAATCGGTACAAGGCGTCACCGCTGAGCGAGTGGCTCAAGCGGCCTATCGCGGTTATCGCAAAAGAAAGCGTGAAGTCGTCGTACCCTGGACCATGATTCCAGTCATAAAGCTGTATCAGTTATTTCCAGGACTGGTCGAATGGGGGATGGCAAAGGCCATGCGGAGCGCACGTTAGATTCGTACCGGCGTTTTCCGGTGGAGAGCCGGGTCCCCGCCCGGCCACCCGGCTGCCGAAGACGGGCGAGGAGCCCGGTGCCGCACCGTCGGAGCACGAGGGGTAAAGGGGCGAAGGTAAAGAAAAGTAAATCCAGCTAACTTTCATGCGGTCGATGCATCCAATGAAATAGGCAGAACTGCAGTCTTCCACCCCTCCTAAGGGCCGTTTGCACGGCGGCTCTGGGGGTGGAGGCTGCCGTTAACTTTTTTGTCCTCCCTTTTCGTTAGAATAAGCGTTATGAAACTCCAGTCCAGACCTGCGCAGCTGACGTTCCCCTTCATTCTTTCTCTGACCGCACTTTTCAGCGTCCTCTTGCCTATCATTGTGTTGCCTGCGGTGGCGCGCGCCCAGGAGGGCGCTCTCGACAAATCTACGCCCAAAGGAATCACCGTCGAGGAAATCATCAAGCGCTTCTCCATCAAGGAAAAGGCGTTCAAGGAGGCGCGCGATCAGTACACCTTCCGCCAGGACGTCAAGGTCATGACGCTCGACGGCGACACCCCGGACGGCTACTACCAGGAAGTGTTCGATGTGACCTTCGACGACAAGGGACGCAAGATCAAGAATGTGGTCTTCGCGCCACAGCCCACGCTGCAGCGCCTCTCGATGACCCAGGAAGACTTTGACGACATCGAAAACCGCCTCCCATTCGTTCTAACTGCGGATGAAATCGGAGAGTACGACATCCTGTACGTCGGCCAGCAAAAACAGGATGAATTGAACACCTATGTTTTCGATGTTGCGCCCAAACAGATCGTCGGCAAGAAGCGCTATTTCCAGGGACGAATCTGGGTAGACGACCACGACTTCCAGATCGTGGAAACTTACGGCAAGACCGTACCCGATATCCGGAAGAAGAAGGGCAACGAGAACCTGTTCCCCAAGTTCACCACCTGGCGCGAACAGATTGACGGCCAGTACTGGTTCCCCACTTACACGCGCGCTGAGGACACCCTGAAGTTCACCATTGGGGACATAAAGATCCGCGAGATCATCAAGTACACGAACTACCGGCGCTTCGGATCGAAATCCAGGATCACCTATGAAGGCCAGGAAGTGAAGAAGGCCGAACCGAAAGCTGGAGAGCAGAATCCGCCGGAGCCGCCGAAGCCGCAGTAAGCAGGTCCTCAGGCGGAAGTTGCCTGGTGGCGGCGATAACAAATCGATAGACTAGCGGGCATGGAACGTCGACACGCGCTGCGTGCAACAAAGGTAGTTCTTGCTATCGCGCTGTCCATGCGGCTCTTGCTTTCCGCCGTGGCGCACGGACAAGCGTCTGATTCTTTCAAGTCCAACGAAGTGCATCCCGACGGAAGCATCACCTTTCGATACAAAGATCCTGCCGCTCGCAGAGTTTTGCTCCACCTCGATGGTGCGGCCAAGCCGCTCAATATGGCGAAAGGCCGCGACGGAATATGGAGCTCGGTCACGCCTCCGCTCGCGCCGGAGATTTATGGATATGCATTTGAAGTCGATGGACAGCCGCGACTCGACCCGAAGAATCCGATCGTCAAGCCGAACCTGCTCTATTTCGGGAACACGGTGACCGTACCGGGGAACACTCCCCAGCTTTGGGAGGCTCGTAATGTACCGCATGGCGTGGTGCATCATCACTTCTACACATCCAAGGTGGTAAACGGCCTGGTCGACGGGCAGAGCGAGTACTACGTCTATACGCCTCCGGGCTATGATCCGAACGATGATCCGAAGAGGGCCGATCCGTATCCGGTGCTGTATCTGTTGCACGGGTGGAGCGATCTGGCGAATGGCTGGACCGAAGTCGGGCAGGCAAATTTAATTCTCGATAATCTGATTGCAAAAGGTAAAGTGAAGCCGCTGCTCGCGGTAATGCCACTTGCCTACGGCGATATGAAGTTTGTGACCGGTGGCGACGCAGTGTGGGACGATGACGCGGCGGTAACCCACAATGTTGCTCTGTTCGCCCAGGCTCTGATGACAGAAATACTGCCGCAGGTTGAATCCGCGTATCACGTTTCGAAAGACCGGAATGGCCGGGCGATTACCGGACTCTCGATGGGAGGCCTGGAGAGTCTGATGATTGGTATGACTCACCCCGGGCAATTCGGTTGGGTTGGAGGATTCAGTTCAGCGCTTGGACACCGCGAGAAAGATGCGGTCGTGGCGCTAAGTGGAAACCGTATCGGTTTGAACCTGCTCTGGATCGCTTGCGGTACGGAAGATGATCTCATCGCGCCGAATCGACAATTTATCGCTTGGCTCAAAACGAAAGACATTCCCGTGACTGCCATTGAAACTCCCGGCATGCATAACTGGATGGTGTGGAGGGATAATCTGGCACACTTCGCGCCACTGCTGTTTCAGAAAAAATAAGAGACAGATCTCCGAGTTGAGCGTACCCCACTCATTCGCGTTCTGTGCGAATGAGTTGCAATCTCTCGCGATAGTGTTGAGGCTCGCGTCAGTATCGGCCGAATCCCCAGGATTGTCTGGGCCCGCTAATAGAACAAATACTTCCTCCACTTGTCATCCGAGTGCCCCATCAGGCGCATGATGTGGCGACTGGTGTGGAGATTGAAGGAGCGCGGCTCGCGCGAAGGTTTCATGTTGGCTTCGTGAGGAAGCTGGTTACCCTTGCGGCGGTTGCAGGGATGGCAGCAGGCGACGAGGTTCTCCCACGTCGAGAGGCCGCCGCGGGAGCGCGGAATCACGTGGTCCAGGGTAAGTTCACCGGAGGGAAACGCGGTGCTGCAATACTGGCAGGTGTTGCGGTCGCGCAGCAAGATGTTTTTCCGCGACAGGGCCCGCGACTGGTGCGGAATTCGGCGATACTCCAGCAGACGGATGACCGAGGGCACGCGCATGGCGACCCGGGCGGCGTGCAGGAAGTGTCCATTTTCTTCTTCGGTCATGGCAACGCCCTTCAGCACCAGCACAATCGCACGGCGCGCGGCACAAACGTTGATCGGCTCGTAGGAGGCGTTCAGCACCAGCACCGGCAAATGCAACGCGTGGCCGTCACTCTCCTGATGCATGCCGGACGTAAGCATCGCGGCCGGGAGGTGCGTCCGCATGCTGCCACCGAAATTGTGCAATCGCAACGACATGATTTCTACCCGTGAGCCGCCATGCGCCGGCGATCTTCACTTATTTCTTCCGTCAGATTCTCCGGCACAACGAGGACCCCGGAAATCTTCAGCTTCAATGTTCGAGCCACGGTCGCCACCCACACCCTCGCTGCTCCGGCGCGGCGAAGAACCCGCGCGCACTCCGAAGCCGTAGTTCCCGTGGTATAGACATCATCGATCAATAAGATGTCGCGGTTCAATATCCGCGTTGGATCGCTCACCGCAAAAGCGCCACGCAGGTTCTCGCGCCGTTGATGGCGGGTCAGGCCAATCTGGCTTCCGGTCTCGCGGTGACGCTGCAGTACTCCCGTGCAAAGATCGAATCTTTTTGGACGCGCCAGTTGTTTCAGCGCGCTCCTCGCGATCATCTCGGCATGGTTGAATCCGCGCTGCGCTTGCTTGCGCGTATGCAGGGGAACCGGGACAACCGTGATCGTACTGGAGGAGATCGTTCCGGCCGGCATTGTCTGTTCCAGGTTGGCAATCGTCTCTGCCAGCCTATGCCCCAGAACCGCCGCGGCGGGACGAACCTGCTGAAACTTGAGCAGATGGATCAGGTCGCGCAATTCACCGTCATAGCTTCCGTAAGCGACCGCCCGCTCGAACGGAGGGTCCGCGCGTTGGCAGAGCAGACATCGCGACTCGACCTCAACGCGATCCGCCTCTAAGGGATCCGTTTCTCCGCGATCGATATAGGCCGGGACCTGCAATGCTTCTCCACAAACCGTGCAGTACGACCCCTTCAGCGGTCGAAGCGCAATCAAACACTTCGCACAAACGGGAAGACGGGAAACTCTAAGGAGTGGGAAACCACAGACA
>DATFVD010000065.1:0-9024 GCA_035260505.1 Terriglobales bacterium | reverse complement strand
GTAGTTTCCGCCATTGCCGTTGTTGAAGTTGACGAACCTGGCATCATCGATGGTTTGCGGGAACATGTTGTTCGATGGCCACTTCGACGGAGGAAACGCCGCGGGACTCGCGACCAGGGCGTTGTTGGCGAATGTAAAGGTACTGAAACAACTGGTTATGCTGCTCAGCGGCACGTCCGCTTGTGAGCAACTGCCGATGCCACCTAGCGCGTCCCAAACCGGGTACAGGCCGGTGGTTACCATATTGTTGGTGAATACGAATCCATACATTGGCATATTTGTCAGCCGGTTCCCCAAAATGATTACGTGGCCATCTGGGGCCGGGAAACCGGTAACGTGATTGATGGTGACGCTATTGAGCGGATTCTTGGCCCATCCGTTTATGATCTCGAACACGGTGCCACCGCCCACGTATTTTTTGCTGAGGTCGTCGAGGACCACGTCATGAATGCTCCAGCGCTTACCCGCCAGCGCCGGCTGTCCAGGTCCGATTGGTGTGTCCTGTGGAGTTGTCAATTGGATCCCGCCTCCGGCATGCGAGATACGTACATAGCGGATCGTCACGTCGGTCACCTGGCACAGCGGACAGACGAAGGGCCCGGTCCCGCCCTTGGTGGCTTGATTCCTTGGGGTGAGCAGAATGGCGTAACCGGTTTGGCTGAAGCCTCCCCAGCTGTTTTCCATAATGTTCGCCTCGACCAGAACGCGAGTCGCATTCTTGAGTTCAAAGTGATTCTTGACGATGAACGGATGACCGTCCGGTCCGCCAATGAAGTTCGGGCTGCCCTTCATCCATTGCAAGGGCTTCCAGAAGTGATTGTTCAGGACTTGGATGTCGGCCGGGGTAGTCGTAGCCGGTCCGCCGCCGAACAAGATGGCCTCACCCGAGGCTTCCAGGAAATTGCCCTGGATCTTGAAGGGACCATCCTGGGTGTTGCTGTTGCCGCCGGAGATCGCATGAGCGTCCGTACAAGTCCCCGTCCCGGCGATGCAGTGGAAATCGTTGAGGTAGGAATCGACGATCGCCACGTCACTCATGCCATTTAGGACCACGGCATTGTGGGTTTCATCCTGAGTTGTTCCATGCATCCATAAGCGATCGAACACGAGGTGATCCGCAGTACCTGTCTTCGGGACCATGATCAGTCGCGCGGGCCCGGGAGCTCCCGAGGGACGAGTTACCTCCAGACCGATGAAGCGGTAGTGGTTGGCGCCGCTGGCGATCTGGAGAGGACCGTCGCCCACGGTTGGCATCTGTACCTTCGCCATCACATTCTTTGGATTGGTGCAGCTATACTGCGGGCGCCCTACGAGAGAAGCAACCCCGCCATAACAGGGTGTGATGCGCTGACCTTCTGCCGGTAGCGCGCTATCCGGAGCGCTGGTTCGGATGATAATCCAATGGTTGGTGTCGCAGTTCTTGGCCGGCACATTGAACTTGCCACTGAAGGTAGCGCCTGCCTGGAGTTGAATCACTTCCCCGCATTGTGCATTGTTCAAGGCTGATTGCAGATCGCCGCCCGCGTTGACGTTGATGACTGCCCCGGGAGCGGGCGTGTCCGACATCGCACTGGGAACGGTCACTCGCGGCAGTTCCGCGGGACCATCGAAATTGCTGCCGCCAATTATAGTCACACTGAAATTACCCGTCGCCGTCTTAAGGTTGGCATCTCTGACCACGACGGTGACGCCGAATGTGCCGACGGTAGTTGGTAGGCCGGCAAAATCCCCGTTCGCAATCAACGCGATTCCTGGCGGGGGCGTGCCTGCGGAAATAGTCCAGACGTAAGGCGTGGTTCCGCCGGTCGCGCTGAAGACCTCGCTGTAAGTATTTCCCAGCTGGCCCTCGGGAAGACTGCCAGTTGTAATTTTCAGTGACTGGTTACTCACCGGGTCAACGGTGACCGCGGCAGCGGCCGACTTCGACGAGTCAACATGACTGGTGGCTTTGACGACCACGCTGGTTTGCGAGGTTACCGTTGGCGCAGTGTAAAGACCGCTGCTATCGACCGATCCTGCCGTGGCGGACCATGTCACACCGGTGTTGGAAGTTCCGCTGACAGTGGCTGTCAACTGCTGCTTCTGATTCGAGGACAAAGTCACGCTCGCCGGAGACACGCTGATCTTGACGGTGCTTCCGCTGCCGACATTAATAGTGAACGTCTTATTCCCCTGATCGAGGTTTGGGGCGTCGGTCACAATCACCTCAAACGAGAAGGTGCCCGTGCTTGTAGGCTTGCCCGAGAACGTCCCTGTGGTTGGGTTCAAAGTGATCCCCGGCGGAAGAGCGCCGGTTTTCACCGAGAAATGGTACGGGAAGTGTCCACCACCCACTGCCAGCACCGCGTTGAAAGACTCATTGACCGTGCCCGCGGGAAAATTTCCGTGGAGAACTAGGTTGTTCGGCGTCACGTTACTCTGCGCGCCATTGGCTTGCGCCAACGTACCGCATGAGCTGGTCATCAACGTGACCACCAGCAGGAGGATCAAAACGCTCAGTCGCTGTGCGAGCGCAGGGGAAAATCTGGAATGACATTTAAGAAAAGCATCTTTCGAATTAAATGGTGAACATGTTTCAAACATTATGAGCCCTCGACCTTACAAAATTTGGGGGACTAGTCGATTGTCCTCATGCTGAATCTATCGAGATGGGACGAAGGTTCCCAGATGCCAGAAGTTCATCGGAGACGCGTTAGTACATGCGGACGCGGCATGCCCGAATTCGCGCGAGTCACTGTCCGCCGGTGTTTTATCGCGGCAAGTGACAACAGGCCGCGGGACGGGCAGTTTGAGCGATCCCACGGGTGTCGCATGATTTGGGAAATGAGGCAGATGGCAGGGCAAACTAAAATAACCAACGCTATGGTTACTTGCGGGGTTCCCCCAGCAATGCCGCGCGTAGGCGATCGTACGCGTCGTTTCCGAGCAGGCGCTGGGCGCTGCGGCGGGCCTGATGCTGCAAGCGTTTCCGCCACAACCCGCGGCCGTGGCAGGTGGCGGCAAACTCCTCAATGGTGAGATCGCGCAGCATGGCTACGCGGCCGAGTTCGTACGTGTTTGTGCCGGACGAGTTCTCCCGAAACTGACTGTTGGCCACGGTTGCGAATCCGGCGCGCCGCGCCATCTGGAGCGTGCGCCGATCGTAGCGTCCTCCGGGACAAGAGAAATGTTCGATGGGGTGTCCAACGATGGTTTCGATTTGTAACTTCGCATCCACAACTTCACGTTTCAGTTCCGGCTCCGGAAGATCGGAAAGATAAGGATGCGTCATCGAGTGACAGCCGATCTGAAAGCCCTCCGCGTCGAGGTTGCGCACCTGACTGGTATTAAGGTAACCGGGCGTGCCCAGGAATCCAGCGGTGAGGTAGAAGGTTGCATTGAAGCCGAACTCGCGCAGCACGGGCGCGGCGGCGATAAGATCGGTCTCGCAACCATCGTCGAAGGTAATACAAACACTCGGCTCGGCAGGATACCGAACAGCCTCGCCGACGTTCAGGCCGCGCCAGCCGGACTCTTTGAGCCACTCCATCTGGCCGCGAAAAGTTTCAAGCGGCAGAATGTAGCGCACGTAACCGGATTCGGATTGGCAGAGCTGACGTCCAGCGATTTCAAGCTCGTGGTACATCAGGAACACAATGCGCGAGGCGGCCATGATGCTCTGAGGTTAGGATTGCTTTTCAGCGCCGATCGCCTGCGCGTGCCGGTCGAGCAAGAGGAGCAGCGGATCGCGTAGAAATGGGCTCCCCGCCAGCAAGCCAGAGATTAGCGGATTTTTCTGGTTGCAGCGCAGCGGAGAATTATCAAGCTTCAGCACCCAGCCTCCGGCACTTTCGACCAACGCCGCCCCGGCAGCAACGTCCCACTCATTTTTCGGAACCAGCGTGAAGGTAAGATCGGCCCGACCGGCGGCGACCAGACCCAGCTTATAGGCAACCGATCCCATGGGGCGAATATTAAACTCGGCAGATTCGAATTGCTTCCACTCGCCGCGCTTCACTTCACTTCGGCTGGCCAGCACGAGCGCACCGTGCAGGTCCTTCCGCTGGCTCGGTTGTGAGGGAACGCCATTGTAGGTCACTCCAGTTTCACGCGAGCCGAGGATGAGTTCGTCCGTTGCCGGATTGCAGATTCCGCCGGCGACCGGAATTCCATTCTCTACCATGGCGATCGAGACGCAAAACTCGGGAATGCCTTGCACGAATTCGCGAGTGCCGTCGAGCGGATCGACGACCCAGACGCGCTGTTTGTCGAGACGGGAAAAATCATCCACGGTCTCTTCCGAGAGCCAGCCTTCGCCCGGGCGGAGAAGGGTCTTGCGCAGAACGTCGTCAACGGCGCGATCGGCTTCGGTAACCGGATCGTGTCCAACCTTATATTCGGTTTCAATGGCGCCGGGAGTGAAGCGGTTGAGCACAGCCCGCGCCGCTTCGAGGCCGGCATGAATGCGTTCGAGCAGTTCTTGCGAATTGGAAGAAGAAGACATTAATGCTCCGAAAGTCAGGTCTTAGGTTTTAGGTCTCAGGTCTCGAGTTCCAGTTCGCAGCTTCGCCTCTGGGCCTGAGACCTGACACCTGCGACCTGCTTTTTTCACGCCCACAACATTCTGGCTCCTGTCATCAGCAAAACCGTGCATAGAATTCTCCGCAGCCAGAGTACTGGAACTCGCGTGCTCAGATGTGAGCCGAGCATTCCGCCGGGGATCGAGCCGATCAGCAGAGCACCGACCAGATGGGCGTCGACATTGCCCGCCCGCCAGTGCAACAGGCTGGTAACGCCAGTCAGAATCACAGCATGGGCAATGTCGGTACCCACCATGACCTTGGGCACGAAGGAATAAAACAACAGAAGCATCATCATGATGATGCTGCCTGATCCCACCGAAGTGATGCCGACCAGAAATCCGCCGACTAGGCCGATGACGCTCATACCGGCAAACGACTTCATGGTGGGCTGGCGCTTGGCGAGATGTTCTTCGATCCGTCCCTGGAACAGAAGGAGCGTGGGAATCAATACCAGTAGCAGACCCACTGCGGACTTGATGAAGTCGTTAACGCCGGCGCCATAGACGTGGCGCAAGTGCTGCAGAAAAGTCACGCCGAGGTAAGAGCCGGGAATGCTGCCAACCGCCATCGCCAGAACCACTCTTTTCCGCACCGTACCTTTGCGGAAGTGCATGATGCTGGCTGGAATCTTGGTGAAAAAGTTAAACAGCGCGTCGCTGCCCACGGCAACAATGGCGGGCACGCGCAGGCCGAAGATGAGCATGGGCAGCAGCAATACGCCGCCGCCCAGACCCGTCAAGCCGATCAGCGTTCCGACGATGAACCCGATCAGCACTTTTAGCAGCAAGAATTCCATGCCGTTTTTTAATTAGTTCCCAGTTCCCAGTTCTCGGCAAACCAAAATCAGGTCAAGGAACTGAGAACTGAGAACTGAGAACCGAGAACTGGGAACTGCTTTCCTAGCCGTTGCCGTTGGCGCCGACAAAGCCCTCGCGCTCCAGGTGCAGAATAATCGTCTGCGCCGCTTCCTCGGGGCTGAGCTTGGCCGTGTCAATCACGACTTCGGCGTTGGCTGGCGCCTCGTACGGATCTGAGATGCCGGTGAATTCCTTAACGATGCCGGCGCGAGCCTTGGCATACAGTCCCTTGCGGTCGCGCTGTTCACACACATCGATCGACGTGGCCGCGTGAACCAGAATAAACCCGCCAAACGGTTCAATCATCTGCCGAACCGCCTTGCGAGTCGCCTCATAAGGAGCGATCGGGGCGCACACCGCGATACCGCCGTTCTTGGTGATCTCGGAAGCAACATATCCGATGCGCCGGATGTTGATGTCGCGATGCTCCTTGGAGAATCCAAGCTCGCTTGACAGGTTCTTGCGCACCAGATCGCCATCGAGCAGGGTGACGGGACGCCCGCCCATCTCCAGGAACTTGGTGATCAGCGCATTGGCGATGGTCGATTTGCCCGATCCCGAAAGCCCGGTGAAGAAAATGGTGACGCCCTGCTTGTGCCGTGGCGGATAGCTGCGGCGCAATTCCTGCACCACTTCGGGATAAGTAAACCATGCCGGGATGTCACGCCCTTCGTTCAGTCGCTGGCGCAATTCCGTGCCGGAGACGTCGAGTACCTTAGCGCCCTGCGGCACTTCGTCGGCCGGCACATAACGGTCTTCGTTCTGCAGATACACCATCATCTGGAAGGGAACCATGATCACGCCCATTTCCTTTTCATGCTTCTTGAATAGTTCCTGGGCGTCGTATGGACCGTAGAAGTTCTTGCCGTCGGTATCCTTTCCGGGACCGGCATGATCGCGCCCGACGATGAAGTGCGTGCATCCGTGATTCTTGCGTATCAAGCCGTGCCACACCGCTTCGCGCGGTCCGCCCATGCGCATGGCGAGCGGCAGCATGGCGAGCTCGACCGTACCCTGCGGATACTTCGACAGCAGCAACTGGTAACAGCGAGTGCGAACGAAATAATCTACGTCACCCGGCTTGGTCATGCCGACCGAGGGATGGATCAGAAGATTCGCCTCCACTTGCTTGGCAGCGCGCATGGTCAGTTCGACGTGAGCGCGATGCATGGGATTGCGTGTCTGGAAGGCCACGACTTTCGTCCAGCCCAGGCGGCCGAATTCGGCGCGCAAGTCGGCCGGAGTCAGGCGCAGCGAGCGGAAATCATAATGCGCCGCAGCCTGGACCCCTTCGACCTTGCCGCCAACGTACCACGGATTCGATTTGTTGATGGCATAGTCGGCGCCCGGGTGCGCGGCGCTGGTCGAACCAAAAACTGACTGGGCTTCAGCTTTGCGGTCAGGCTGCCAGACATCTTCCACGCTGAGCACCGCGAGCATCACCCCTTCGGGATCGCGTAGTGCGATCTTGCTGCTGCCCGGCGTCAGTTTTTTCGCGAAGTCTTCGGTCACATCGAGCGTAATCGGCATCGGCCACAGGGTGCCGTTTGCCAGACGCATGTTTTGGCAGACGCCCTCGTAGTCGGCGCGGTTCATAAACCCGCCGAGCGGCGAGAAGCCGCCGCTCATCAGCAGTTCCAGATCGCAAAGCTGCCGTGCGCTCAGGTCCCAGGAAGGCCAATCCTTCGATTGCGCTTTTAACTCCGCGGCGCGCGCGGCCGGCACTTGCAGCTGAATAAGTTCTCCCCCGTGTGGGGCAATAAGGTGACTGGTCGTTGCGTTCAAAGCAGTAATCCTCCCGGATGTTCTAACCAAAATTTATGCTGAATCAAAATCACTTGGGGGGTCTCTATTTAAAGCTCGCCCTATTTGTCATGGCTCATCAAGCTACTCGCTGGGGCTGCAGGTAGCCGCCACAACATTGGCGGAGCCACTAGTCTAATATCGATGCCGTGTGTGAGATGCACGCCGTAGAATCAATTGAACATTGGGAAGAAGCAATTCGCCTTCCGAAAGCCAGTCGGCCTCTCACTTGTAAACCATTAAAAACAATAGCCGAGCACCATTTTACCTCAAAACGTGCCAGTTCGCTGGGAGGGTGTGAAACAGATTGCAACCTTGCGCCGCCAACAATGGGAATGAAAGTGCATGGCCTGCCGCCGCAGCAACCTGAGGAAAAATGGTTGCCGCCAGCAACCTGAGTAAAAGCTGGTTTCGTATCCGGGTATTGCTTTAGCGATAGCGCAAGTTCTTCGAAACCCCTTGCCCCCTCAGGGGCTGCACATTCAATCAGCGATTCTTTCCGCGGCCTGTAAGCGCTACCAATGATGCTTCATAGCCTTGGCAAATTTTTGCAGCGGCAGGGTGTTCAGTACGTCGTCTTTGGTGAGCCACGCGCGCCTCGCCTGGGTGATTCCGTAACGCAGTTTCTCCAGGTGCGAAGTATGGTGGGAATCGGTGTTGATGACGATTTTCACCCCATGCTGTTTGGCCATGCGCAGATGAACGTCGTTGAGGTCGAGCCGCTCAGGATAGGAGTTCAACTCCATCGCCACTCTGTGTTTCGCGGCTGCCTTGAGAACCGCGTCGAAATCGAATTGGTAGGCATCGCGGCGCAGCAGTTGGCGTCCGGTAGGATGCCCGATCAGCGAGGTGTTAGGATTGGCGACCGCCTTCAGCAGCCGTTCGGTCATGGCGGAGCGGTCCTGATTGAACTGCGAGTGCACGCTGGCGATGACGATGTCCATCTGTTCGAGCACCGAGTCGGAGAGATCGAGCGAGCCATCGCCGAGAATGTCGACTTCAATTCCCGCGAAGATGCGAATGCCCTTCATCTTTTTTTCAACCGCCCGGATTCTTCCAATGTGCGCGAGCGCGCGTTCGTCGGTGAGGCCGTTGGCGAAGGCCAGATTTTTTGAGTGATCGGTGATCGCCATGTACTCGTAGCCGCGTTGCCGCGCTGCTTCGGCCATCTCTTCGATGCTATTGCGGCCATCGGTTTCGACAGTGTGCATGTGCACGTCGCCGCGGATGTCGGATAGTTCAATCAGCACCGGCAGCGTGTGTCCGGCGGCCGCTTCGATCTCGCCCAGATTCTCCCTCAGTTCGGGAGGGATGAAGTCGAGCTTCAGCTTGGAGTAGATTTCCTCTTCGGTCGCGCCCGCAACCGGCTTTTCGTCTTCGAGGGTAGCGAGAGCATATTCGTTAAGCGTAAAGCCCATCTTGAGCGCGCGCTGGCGCAAGGCCACGTTGTGCGCCTTGGATCCGGTGAAATATTGCATGGCCGCTCCAAAGGAATCGGGAGGGAGCAGGCGCACGTCCACCTGCATGCCATTGCGGTGCCGGAAGCTGACCTTGTTTTCTCCCTGCGCGATGACGTCCATGAGGCCCGGGAAGCGGAGCAGATGCTCGATGAGTGTCTGACGCGATTCCGCCTCAATGCAGCCCTTGCCGGTCACGAGGATGTCGAGGTCGCCGACGGTTTCGCGTCCCCGGCGCAGTGATCCGGCGGGCGTGACTCTTTCGATGCCGGGTATCGCGAACAAGTGCTCCACTAGTTTTTCAGCCAGCTGTTCTGCGGTGTCGAGCAGGAATCGCCCGGCAAT
>DATFVD010000064.1:0-7760 GCA_035260505.1 Terriglobales bacterium | reverse complement strand
CAATCGGATGGGGCCAGTGTCCGCTGCGACGATAGTGCCACACTGTCTGCGATCCGCCGGGCGATCACAACGGCAAAATCCAACGCGGCCGAGGAGCATTCTCTGCTTCGGAGACCTGCCGCAGTCTTTGCAGGGCGTGCTGTGGGGCCCTCCGTGATTGGGTTGGCAAACTAAACCGCGACTCGGAGTAGCATATCGTCGTGACAAAGAAAACAGGACGACGAGCTGCTGATTCGAAACGAGTGCGTGTGGCTATCGCTCAATCCGCTCCCGTTTATCTGGACAAACGAGCCAGCCTCGCAAAGGCCCTTGACCTCGTTCAGCAGGCGGCAAAGCGAGGAGCACAGCTGGTTGCCTTTGGGGAAACCTGGCTGCCGGGCTACCCTGCCTGGCTGGATGTGTGTCCCGGCGCGGCACTGTGGGAAAACGCTTCCGCGAAAGAGGTCTTCGCGAAGCTCAGGAATAACAGCATCACCGTTCCCGGCGAAGAAGTGCATGCGCTCAGCGAAGCGGCGCGAGATCTCAAAATTGTGATTGTGATCGGAGCCAGTGAGCGAGTCGATGCCGGTCCGGGAAATGGCACACTCTATAACTCGCTTCTCACTATTTCAGAGGACGGGCAGCTGCGGAACCACCATAGGAAACTCGTCCCGACCTACACGGAACGGCTCGTGTGGGGTAATGGTGATGGCCGCGGGCTGCAAGCCGTGTCCACATCGGCTGGACGCATAGGCGGATTGATTTGCTGGGAGCATTGGATGCCGCTCGCGCGCATGGCCATGCACAATTCCGGCGAGCACATCCACGTCGCGGTTTGGCCGACGGTTCACGAATTACATCAACTGGCCAGCAGACACTACGCCTTTGAAGGCAGGTGCTTTGTGCTGGCAGTCGGTTTAATGATGTCGGCCTCGGACGTACCGGAGGAGCTTCTTGGCGATTTCCCGTTATCCCTGGGTGATAACCAACGGGTAGAGCGCGGGGGCAGCGCGATTATCGGGCCGGATTCGCATTACGTTGTTCGACCCGTGATGGATCGTGAAAAGCTCATCGTGGCGGACCTCGATATCACGCAAATTGACCGCCAGGCAATGACCCTCGACGTCTCGGGTCACTATGCTCGACCGGACCTGTTTCGCTTCGAGAAGAAAGAGTTGGCATAGAGCGATGCGCTGGGAGTTCCAGGCCGAAACGAGACCTGGCGCGGCGAGCGAGCAACTTTGATTGCAGAAACGGAAAGAGAGAAACGAATGGAATTGGACTTCGCAGGAAAGAAGCTGATTGTCATCGGAGGCACAAGCGGAATCGGGAAGGCGGTCGCGTCACTCGTGCTCAGCAACGGTGGCAGTGCTTTGCTCGTCGGCCGCCACGAGGCCAAGACGCGAGAGGCGGTCCTGGAATTGGGTTCGCGTGGCGAGGTGTCGGGATGGGCTGTGGACATAACGAGCGGCCCCGGACGTGCGAGCTTGATCGGCCATCTACAGGCAAAGCACGCGGACGCAAGCTTGCTTGTGAACGCCGCAGGTGTTTTCGCCCCGAAGCCGTTTCTCGACCATACCGAACCCGACTATGACCGCTATCTTGAAATCAACAGGGCCCTCTTCTTTATCACCCAATGCGTAGCCAAGAACATGGTCGCCGGTAAACGCGGCGGCTCGATCGTGAATATCGGATCGATGTGGGCCAGGCAGGCGGTGCAAGCCACTCCTTCTTCCGCTTATTCGATGGCGAAAGCCGGGCTGCACGCTTTGACGCAGCATCTCGCGCTGGAACTCGCAAGTGCGGGCATTCGCGTCAATGCCGTTTCGCCCGCCGTCGTGAATACGCCAATTTTCGAGGGCTTCCTGCCAAAGGAACAGGTGGCCGCGGTTCTTCAGAGTTTCAATGCTTTCCACCCGATCGGGCGTATCGGGCGGCCCGAAGATGTCGCGGAAATCGTCGCCACGCTACTATCCGATAAGTCCTCCTGGGTGACGGGCGCCGTTTGGGATGTCGATGGAGGCGTCATGGCGGGGCGCAATCAATACGTTTCGTGAAGCGCTAACTCTAATCGACGAGGCTTGACTTCATGGTGTTCGAGGCAAAAAACAATGCGATTCGACTTGCGAGCAAGTTTGCACGGTTGCTAGCGGTACGAGTCACAATCCTGACCCTCCTAAGCATTCTGATGGCGCCATCCGCAATGCTTGCAAATTGCCAGCTCGGCTTGGAAGCAGCATCCCATCTTGATGCCGGGTTTGATTCGCTGTACGACTTGAACTTCAACGCAGCCCAGGCCCAATTTTCGGACTGGAAAACCCGCTATCCGGACGATCCCCTCGGCCCAGCTGCAGCCGCCAGCGCGTACCTATTTCGGGAATTCGATCGACTCGGAGTTCTGCAAAGCGAACTCTTTCGCGACGACCAAGCCTTTCACCAACGCAAAAAGTTGACGGCGGACCCGCGCTTGAAGACTTTGTTTGATTCCGAACTCACGTTGTCCGAAACGCTGGCAGCCAAACAGTTGGCGAACGATCCTGCGTCGGTTAACGCACTTTTGGCGATGACCATGGCGAATGGGCTGCGCGCGGACTATGCCGCCCTCATCGAACGGAAGGATGGTGCGTCGCTCTCGTATACAAAGAAAGGACGAAAATCGGCCGAAAAACTTCTCATGGTCGACTCCGGCTGTTACGACGCATATCTGGCTCTGGGCGTGGAAAACTATCTTTTGGGAACTAAGCCGGCACCGGTGCGGTGGATATTAAGGGCCGGAGGTGCCAACACGAATCGGGACCAAGGATTACGGGAACTTGAACTGACGGCGGAAAGAGGTCATTTTCTCAAGCCGTTCGCGAAATTGTTGCTCGCCGTGGCAGCCTTGCGGAGGCACGATGGCCAAAACGCGAAGCTCATCTTGACTGACTTGCACTGCGAGTTTCCTCACAATCTCCTTTACGAGCATGAACTCGCTCGCCTTGAAACGGAAAGAGCGGATTGAAGCTGATCAGTCAGGTACCTGCGCAGCGGCCAGAGCTTCGATAATCTGAACAGCACAAGCCGGAAAAATCTAGAATCGCAGAATGGCGTCAATCGCAAACATGAGTTGCCCGCGTCGCGTGCCGTTATCCCATGGTCTCGCACTGTATGCGTACTCGTATCTCGCTTCGGGACCAGTTGAGATCAATTGGTTAAAGCGGTGCGTCACTCCCACGGTCCAACTCTCGTAGGTAGTCGGAAAGCCGGTTCGTTCGCCTTTTTTGTCGACCAGAATGTCCAGTGGACGAAGCGAGAGGAAGTCTTTCTTTGAAAGCTTCCACTCCGTGTAGTTCACGATTCCGATGGCTGGAGCATTCCCCTTGATCGCCGCTCCGGGACCAACTCCTTCAAACCATGCGTGCGGCGGCCCGAAATTTACGGTTCCCCCGACGAGGGCGCGGGACTGATAGATGTAATACGCCTCGGTAGTCGTAAAAAACGTTCCCTTCTCGCTGAACCGATGTGTCCAGGTGACGTTCGACTGCTGGAGGTTGTCGTGACCGGCTTTGAATTTGCCATTGTTAATGGAATCGATGCCGCCAAAGATCGAGTCGTTATTGCTTTTCGAGACCCACCGAACCATCGCCAGGCCTGTGGGATGCGCGGCGACATTCCAGGGAGCGATATCGTCTCCGGCATGGACTCCGAACAGCACAGACCAGTGCTCGTTCAACTTTATCGCTGCTGTAATGCCCGTCTGCGTGTAGCAATCGAAGGTGAACATCAATGAGTGAGTGAACAAGTAATTGTCGGGCGCCAACTGCGCTTCGATATCCGGCGGGGAAATATATCGTCCTACCTTGATGACCATTCCCTTCGCGACGTGAGGGACGTAGAGCAAGGCATACGCCTCAACCGGATCAAGCCCGTACAGGTAGTTGTGCTTCAGAAGCTGGCCGCTGAACCACCCCTGCGAAGTCGTCCAACGGTAGTCGATGCCCTATATCGGTGTAAGACGAAAACCCCAATCTACATGGTCGGTTTGCACGGTGTCCGGCAGCCGCTCGACGCGGAGGACACCCTGATCGAGTTCGAGCCGATTCGGAACAATAGCGTAAGACTCCGGAATGTTTGATTTGTTCGAGGTGCTGACACTGATGCCCGGGTTCATCCAGCCGTAGACCTTGACCCTGGCGCCTTTCAGACGAGGTGCGATAGCCCAGACCGCCTTCGTCAGCGGATAGACCGGGTCCGTGTCCGGAACTCCGATGAGCGGAGTTGGACCTAGGTAGTCGGATCCAGGGAAAACGCCGTCCAATGGAACGGGCGAGGCCCGCCGCGCAGGTTCTGCGGATTGCGGAGAGTCGTTGCTTGTAACCGCCGCGTCCGCTTCCTGGGGCTGCCCGCATTGCGCAGGCTCTGTCGATAACAATCGCAAGAACCCAACGAAGCAGGCGAGAAACACTCTCTGAAATGCCAGAAAGACCGTTCTCGCTCTGTGGGCGAACACTAAACGCAGACTGGAACCAAACTCCATACTCATCGCTACCTATGAACCGAACTAAACGGCCAGCCCAAGGTTCCGGAACTTTCGCCAGTCGACTGCGGATTTTCCATATCACCCATCGGAGTCTCGATTTCCTTCGCATGCGAACTGCCAAGGGCGCCTTCGAGGAGATACCCGCGCAGGGCGATACCGTTCGTCCAAGTGCGCTCGAGCGCGTCGATGTACTCAGTTTCGTTCTCGTAGAGCATTCGCTGCAGGATAAGTACGCGCAGGAAGGAAGCCGTCATGCGCCCGTATTGCTCAGTCATGAGCTTGTACGCGCGCTCCAAGCGCGGAAGAATGTCCCTGCGATATTTGTCAGCGGTGAGTCGAGCGCTGCCGTAGTCTTCGCCATACATTGCGAAGCGATTGCGTAGCGCGAGCTCGACCCGTTGCACCTCACTGCGGGCAGCCTCAAGGTTGGCGCGTTCTGCCGCGATGCCGCCCTGGTTGCGATCCCACAGGTGAAGCTCGACGCCGATTTCCGCGAAACCCTGTAAACCCACTCGGTGATCGACAGGGTTGGCGAGTGGTTCGAAGTTCTGTTGCAATCCTCCGCGTAATATCAGGTCGGGGACGGGCTCGCGCTTTGCACGCCGCAGCGTGGCTTCCGCGCGTTCGACCTTGGCCTGCGCCGCACGCACCGCAGGACTCGTCGCCAGCAACGAAGCAAGCAACTGGTCCTGATCCAGAGGCGGCAGGTCGGCGTCGATCCGGCCCGCAACACCGCCCTGGGGAAGCGAGGGAACACCGACAACGGACGTAAGCATCGCCCATTCTCGTCGCAGCATGTGTTCCGCCACTCCTATGGCCACTTCCACGCGCTGCTCTTCAGCTTCCGCCTCGAGAATCTCCGTCCCGTCCGCTTGACCGACTTGACCAAGTTGGTCCTCAATGCGCACCGTGCTTTGGGCGATGGCCAGAATTTCTCGCTTGAGCGCGAGGCGCTCTTGTCCCGCGAGCACGCGATAGTACGACATGCGCACGTCATTCTCGATCCGCTGACGCTGAGCGTCGACTTCTACCTGGCGCTCCACCTGCTCGGCTGCTGCTATCTTCCGGTTCAGCCCAAGCTTTCCGCCCAGGATCACCGGCTGCTCGACAAAGAACCCTTCCTCGCCGCCGCCGTAGGAGCCACCTCGAATCTCATCCCCTTGATAGCCGACAACCGGGTTAGGGTAGAGCCCAACTTGCAGTCTGCGCGCCTGTGCAGCTTCGACCGCGCGCTGCGCCTGCGAGAGAGTTGGGTTGTTCTTTGCGGCCATCTCCTCGAGGTCCAAAAGCTTATAGATCGGGCCCGAGACGACGCGCTGCGAATCTCCAAGACGCGGGAACTGTGGCATGACCTCCGGAATCTGGCCGTGATGGTGCATTTCCATTTCCGGTTGTTCGACCATGGGAAAGAAGACGCTGGGCCGTTCCTGCGAGCGTTGCTGTGCGGTGCCCTTGCTGCCGGGCTTCGTCGTTTGCGAAATCGCTGTGGTTGTCCCAAGCAGCATGGCGAAAAGGATGGCCACCACAGAACTGGAAACGGTCAGTCCCAGCCTCACCGCGCGCCTCCGTCATGGTGCTCGTGAGCATGTTTTTCACCGGGTGGAGGCGGAGCCAAGTAGCCGCGTTGTATGTCGTTCATGACCAGGTCATAGAGTTCCGCCGGGAGCACGCGGACCAGCGTCATCATTCCCATCATCATGGCGCTCCAGTTTCGCGGCAGGCCATTGTTTTCGGGTTTGGCCACCGCCTCATCCATGCCCATGTCCATAAAAGCGTCCTGCGGGAAACCTCGCACGTTGTTCGCATCCGGGGCGATCGGCGCGTGGTGTACATGCTCAAACCCGACTTGATCGGCGAGGGTTTGCATCTGGCTGAGGGCCCGGCGGTCCTCCGTGTCGGCGGTCATCATCATGCGGTCGCCCAGCAAGTCACTCATGGCGTTCATGTTGTGATGGGGCATGTGACAGTGCAGCATCCATTCTCCGGGATTGTTCGCGACAAATTCGAAGTCGCGTGCCTGCGCGACTCCGACCAGCACAGTGTTCGCCGGTCCCCAGAGGGTCTGCGGCTGCCGCCCTGCCTCCGTGCCGGTGACAACAAAAGTGTGGCCGTGCAGGTGAATCGGGTGGTGGTCCATGCCTAGATTCACAAATCGAAGCCGCACGCGACTGCCGAGACGAACAATCAGCGGCGTGGTCATGGGACTGCACGCTCCATTGAACGTGAGCCAGTTCCACTCCATATTTGCCGTATTGGGAACGGTGTTGTTGGGAAGGACCGCCCATTCCTGGAGCACAATTCCGAAATCGTGATCGACAACAGGCGCGTGAGCTTGCGCAGGATGCAGGATGAACATTCCGACCAGACCCATCATTTGCTGCATCGGCGAGTGAGAATGGTAAAAAAACGTGCCGTTCTGATGAACCGTGAATTCGTAGGAGAGCCGGGAACCGGGCGCGATGGGTTTCTGGGAGAGGTACGGCATGCCGTCCATCGCATAGGGAATTTCCAGGCCGTGCCAGTGAATCGCGAGCGACTCGGGCAGCCGGTTCTCAACTAGAATCCGGAGGCGGTCGCCCTCGTCCGCCTGAATTGCTGGGCCCGGCGTCACGCCGTTGAAGCCCCAGCAATCGATCGTCTTCCATGGCGCGATTTTTCTCCGGACCGGTTCGGCGACAAGTTTGAAAACTTTGACCTCGCCATCCTTTTCATGACGGAGAATCGGCACATCGGGTGTCTGGACTGGCACAGAGGAATTACGGCCATGTGAGGACTCGCCGATTCCGTGGCTTCTTTGCTCCTCCGGCTCGCGCGACATTTCCCTCTCCCGGCCGGAAAGAGCCCTCGCGGACGCAAGAATTCCCGCTCCCGCTAATGCCTCCCGCAAGAATCCGCGCCTGGTGCTCATGTGTTCTCCCCCCACGGAAAATCAAATCAGCGTCAAAGCAACCTAAGAAATCCTCCTGGCATGACTTCTGCAACATTTGAAGCAAAGAGAAGGAAAGACCCGGTCGATTGCGATCAGATAACGAGCGAAATGGGTTAAACGCTCAGGTAGGGTCGCTCCGAGCGGGCAATTCTGCAGCAGGCACGTGCCTTCGAACCAACTCCTCCAGTTCGTTGAGATGGGAGTACGGCGCCAGTACGCAGTTTGCGTGCGTGTTCCCGGTGATCAGGAGAGAAATCCTGTGCGCAGCGTCGCGCTCAAAAAAAAGGATGGTCTTCTTGGCGGTCGCTCCAAGGAGATAGCCAGTCTCAAAAC
>DATFVD010000063.1:0-2034 GCA_035260505.1 Terriglobales bacterium | reverse complement strand
GCCAGACTGCCCATTACAGGAAGCGATGTTTTTGGGCGACAGGAGGACGTCGCTTTCCTGAATGATGCATGGGCAAACCAGCATGTAAATGTCGTTACCATCGTTGCATGGGCAGGGGTTGGGAAGTCCACGCTCGTCAACCATTGGCTCGGACAGATGGCCGCTGAAAATTATCGCTTTGCGGAGCTCGTATTTGGCTGGTCATTCTACCGGCAGGGCACAAGTGGAGGCACTTCGTCCGCGGATGAATTTCTGGACGCGACTCTCGCTTGGTTCGGTGATCCCGATCCACGGATCGGAACGGCGTGGGAGAAGGGCGAAAGATTGGCGAAGCTCATCGCACATCGTCGGACCTTGCTGGTTCTGGACGGCCTGGAGCCGCTCCAAAATCCGCCTGGTTCAGAAGAAGGACGGCTACGTGAGCCTTCCCTCCAGGCGCTTTTGCGCGAGCTCGCTGCTTTCAATATGGGGCTTTGCGTCATCACCACGCGGATGCCGGTCGCTGATATTGCCGATCACGAGCGCACCTCGGCCTTGCGTCGTGAGCTGGAACAACTATCCAGCGATGCCGGAGCGAAGCTGCTTCGAGCACTGGGCGTTAAAGGGCATGAGGCGGAGTTGCGAAGCGCCAGCAACGAGTTCAGTGGCCACTCTCTTGCGCTCACGCTGCTGGGTAGCTATCTGACCGATGCTTACAATGGCGATATTCGTTGTCGCAAAGAAGTGTCAGAACGTCTTGCTCACGACGTACGACAGGGAGTCCATGCCCGAAAAGTAATGGAATCCTACCAAACTTGGTTTGGGGAGGGCCCTGAACTGTCAGTTCTTCGCATGTTAGGTCTATTTGATCGGCCGGCAGATGAAAAAGCGCTTGGAGCCGTGCTGAGACCACCTGCTATCCGGGGTCTTACAGAGTCATTAATTGATTTGAGCCCAACCGAGTGGCGAACGATTCTTGCCAAACTAAGAAGAGCAAGACTCCTCGCTGGGGAAGATCCGCATAATCCTGGGCATCTCGATACGCATCCTCTGATTCGTGAGTACTTTGGCGAACAGCTTCGGAGTCAACAGACCGAGGCTTGGAAGGAATGCAATAGGCGTCTCTATAACTATTATCGAACGCTTGCGCCCCAGCTGCCGGATAGTTTTAGGGACATGGAGCCGCTTTTCTTAGCGGTTATCTGTGGCTGCAATGCCGGTTTGTTTCGCGATGCACTGCAGGAAGTTTACATTCCGCGAATTCAGCAAGGAAATACCTCCTTTTCTGCTAACGTCCTCGGAGCCGGAGGAGCATTGCTCTCGGTTTTAGTTCATTTCTTCGAAAACGGACGTTGGGATTCACCCGTGAAAATGGGTGTCGAGGGGCAGAGTCTCACGGCGGAAGATCAGCTTTTCATCCTCACGCAGGCGGGACTATATCTATCCGTCACGCGAGGATTGGGAGCACCGGAGGCGCGAATTTGTTACGAGCGTGCGGAGTCCTTGTGTCATTCGCTTAATCGTCCCCTGCTCTTGTATCTGGCACTGATAGGTCAATGGCGCTATTCCCTCATTACTGACAAGCTGACGGCAACGATGCAGATTGCCCAGCGAGTTTACTCACTGGCGCAGAAGCAGAATGACTCCGCGCTATTGATAGGAGCCTACCGCGCTTTGGCATGCACGCTCTGCTTTTTGGGCGATTTCGAGTCCGCACGACAATACGCGATGCGCGGTGTTCAGATCTGGCGCTCGGGGGGCGTACAGTCTCCGGTCGAAGAGATCGCCTCGCCCGCTGTTCTCTTTATGTGCTATGGAGCCCTATCTGAGTGGCATTTAGGAGAGATCGCCTCTGGCCGAGCGACTATGGCGGAAGCGATCTCTTTAGCGAAGGAGCTGAATGATATGCACGCGTTAGCCGTGGCACTAACTTTTGGAGCGGTTCTCGCCCACTTTGAGCGTAATCCTGCGGAAGTGGAACGCTTAGCATCGGACCTAATTGAACTATCAACGCGTCAGAATTTTGTGCGTTGGCTGCCTGGCGGAGAGGTCCTC
>DATFVD010000062.1:0-2551 GCA_035260505.1 Terriglobales bacterium | reverse complement strand
CCACGTCGCGGTATCCCTTCATGTATCACTGCCACATCGCCGAGCATGAGGAAGCGGGAATGATGGGACAATATGTCTGCGCTTGATGTCGGATGCCCGGGGCAGGTCACGGTCTGATTTCCGTTCACCACCTGATCGACTTCTCAAGAGCGCGGACATTGCCGGGGTGCGCTAGCTCAACAGCGATTTGAGCTAAAGCGGATCTGCCGACGAGGTCATCGAATAGACGTTGTTTGCTGCGGTGCGTTAGGACGCGATTGGCACAAAGCGACCGTTCGCTGCGGCGCATCAATTCGGTCGCTTCTGGAGGTGGAGCGGACAACGGCGGACGGCGCGGGATCACGCACAACACGCCGTTCGCTGTTCGCTCGTTCGCTCGATCAAATTCCCTGTTCCTCGAAAAAAATTCCCTGATACGCGTTTGCAAATTCCCTGTTCCGTTGCGCAGGGAATTCGGCTGAAAGCCATTGAATTCACTCGCTGAGTAGACATCAAAATCGCAGCGAAGGGCCGGATTCGGCAAAATTCCATGTTAATTCCCCTGTTAGCAGGGAATTTGCTGCGGAGACTGGTTCGCAGATGACTGCATCCTCAGCCAGCCAATCCCG
This sequence comes from Terriglobales bacterium, assembly GCA_035260505.1. Lineage (GTDB taxonomy): Bacteria > Acidobacteriota > Terriglobia > Terriglobales > Acidobacteriaceae > Acidiflorens. The sequence continues at coordinate 1,943 of DATFVD010000062.1, read as the reverse complement.
TCGCGCCCGTCCCACATTCTGGATCAGTGTCGCGTGCCGTGTTTATGGTTGTGCATTCGGATTTCGATCTTGATGCATGCCTGTGCGATCGAGAACTCGCCGGCAAGCGCTGCAACCAATCCAGAAGCCGTCTCAAACGAATCCACTATTTCTTCGCCCCAAGCGCTATCTTCCGGATTCAACTCGTTGGACAGCCTGACTTGAACCGTATAGCCGTCCTCTTCCTCGCTGATGCAGGCGAACAATCTCGTGTAGCGAGACTCGCTAGGTGATTCGACGAGAAACGGGCTGGCCTTCATGAGCCACAGTCATTCCCTGCGACTTTGTGACGTGAAAACGCCGCCGTTGCGACGCGTCTCGCATCAAAACACGCCCACAAGCACCGCACCAATGAAGGCGAGCGCAGCGAACGCCAGGATGACCTGCATACTCAAAGCAGGGGCGACCGTCATGTCGTAACCCCCGAGGGGTCTACCTGGAATGTGTGCTCGGCAAGCGCCAGGTCAGATAATCGATGCTCTAACGAAGGTAAAGCTGGAGACGGGCATCGCGCGCAGCGTCGGCCCATTACGAACCACGCGCGTCGCCGTGCATATGGGAACGACGCCGCGGATTACCAGTCCAGGTCGGCAAGAATCGAAGTACGTTCGCCGGAACGCGGCTGCGGGCAGCGGCCCATGTCGCCGTTGGAACGAAACAAGAAAGCGAACGTTGTCTTGCGCCTGCTCCAGAGAAGAGGCTACGCCGATTCGTGCATCGCTCGACCGGATGCCGCGTTTACGCTGGACCGATCGCTTCAGATAAAATTCGAGAGTACCGTGGTCGACCGCTGATCGACCAAGGTTCGACGAATGAATCGAGTGCTTCCTGAGCCAGCATGGTATAAATTACGTGTGCGGATACGTGGACGCTCTTAGGACGCCTTAGATTCCAAGACTCCTTATCTCAAGACGCCTTAGATTCTCTGTTCCCGTTTCGCGAGCGCCCCAATCTCCCGCGAACGTCTGCCGTTTGTGGTGGTGGAAGGCAATCGGTACCGCGTTGCGGCGCTCCGAAGTCGCGACGTTCTTGCGGTGTATGGCGATGCCGCCGCCGTAGCTGTCGACCGGGCGCGGCCGCCGGTCGTGGTCAGAGCGAGGTTTCAGCCCATGGCGATGGTCGAATTCAACTACAGGGTTTCGGCAGAACTGTTCCCTTCGCGAAATCGCAAATACACCCATCAATCACTTCGGTACAAGCGATTCGCGCGAGCTGCTGACGCCATTCGCTTTGCGATCGAAGAACTTCCGCCCGAGCTTCTTGTCGGCGCGTTTCTGGAAGTCGACGGCAAAAGATACGGCAGCGGATGGATTCGTCGCTTGTACGAGAGCTCCGATTATCCGCTCCCCCGACGCGCCGCAGTCTAGCTCCAATGATCGACCCCTACGCGTAATAATCTTGATTCCATCCCCATCGCATTCATGCGATGAAGGGGAGGGCCAACCCAGGGGCGCAACTATGACGGAAAAAACGATCGACTTGGATCAGCATCGCGGCATGGCCGCGCAGAAGGCGACCGACCTGCGCCGGCTGCTGGCAAGCGTGGAGGCCAATGAAAAAGCCTTGCGCCTTCGACAGGACGAATTGGAGGCGCGCTTGATTGCTGCGCCCGCGGCCAATTGGCAGGAAGCTGCCGAGAAGGCACGCTATCTTCTCAAGATTTTTGCCTCTTCCCTCCCCGCGCAAGATCCCCGCAGACAGAAACTCATTGCCGCCGTGCTGGATGATTTCGAGCGACTCGCGCGAGAATAGGCGCTGACGTTCGGCCAGGCCGTACGGCCGCTACATAGCGCTCGGATTGCGCATCAGGCCCCGGTCTGCGATCGGAAGCTATCCTTCGATGGACGACATTGTGGCAGGCAGCGCACGTGCGGGTTGAACTTGGAGGTGATCGGCTCACCACA